>CALVRE010000001.1 GCA_944358455.1 uncultured Bacilli bacterium
AAGGGAAAAGTAACCATCATTGATACCGATAATGGGCGTTTTGCCTTAAAAGAAAAGAATCGGAATAATAACCAATCCATTTTTGAATATTTAAATTCTCGTAATTTTCATTATTATCCTAAAATAGTTAGCACGGATAGAGATGATTATGAAATTACAGAATATCAAGAAATGGTCGATATGCCTGATGATCAAAAGATGATGGACATGATCGATTTAGTCGCACTGTTACATAGCAAAACAACTTATTTTGAAGAAGTCGACATTGATGATTATAAAAAATTATATGAAGATATTAGTAACAATATTGCCTATCTTACAAGTTATTATAATGATTATATTAGTGTTTTTGAGACCAAAATATTTATGAGTCCGAGTGAGTATCTATTCGCTCGTAATATTAGTGCCATTTATTCAGCTTTGTATTTTGCGAAGCAGGAACTAGAAAAATGGTATGAAATGATTCAAGAAAAAAGAAAACAACGTCATGTTGTTTTACACAATAATTTAGATCTTAGTCATTTTATTCGCAATGAACGATCTTATTTAGTTAGTTGGGATAAGGCAAAAATCGATATTCCTATTTTCGATCTATACAAACTTTATAAACGTCATGGCCTAGATTTTGATTTTTCGGAAATTTTAAAGCGATATGAAAGAACTTATCCACTTTTAGAAGAGGAAAGAAAACTGTTGTTTATTTTAATCGCACTTCCCGATAAGATTGAATTTGATGGACCTGAATATCAAATGTGTCAAATCATTAGTAGGGAATTTGACTTACTTTTTAAAACCGAACAATTAATATCACCATATTATTCGAAAGAACGAAAATAAAAAAATTAAAAAGAAGAAGAAAATCAAAAACAAATTAAATCGAGTGACAATAAAAAAGGTTAAAATGATTTGATAGAGTAATAATATTCCACATATACAAGAACAAAGTAACCATTTTCCTCTACCACACCACCAATTTCGATTGCATCCATTCATAATCTTCACCTAGTATAGAATATGAAAATATAGTAAAATGAACTATAAAAAAAGCCCATCATAGGCTTTTTTCTGATGTTGAACGTTGTGTTTCAAGTTCGGGCGTTATGATTTGCTGAAGAATTTGCTTTACGTCTTGATAATCTTGTGCTTGCTTGAATGGAGTATTGGGAAGATAGTCAGTTAAATATCCTGCTTTGATATAGATATATTGTTTTTTAAAAAGGGTATCATGGGATAGTAGAGTTCGCATTTGCAGTAAATTCCATTCTAACGGTAATATAATAAGACCATCGTGTTCTTTTCCTTCATGGTAATTTTGGTAATTGGTTGTATCTAAAAAAATCAGATAATTTAGATTTTCTAGTTTCTTTAAAATATCCATATACCCACTTTTTTTGGTTAGTTTTTTTAACTGTGGATTATGAGATACAAAATCGAGAATGAAACCAGAATGTTTTAATTGATCGACTTCTTCCATATTCATTTTTTTAAAATCGAGACTAGAAGCTTTAAATAAGGCTTTTCTTCGTTCCATAGGCCAAGTATTGATATCTTCTAAATAATAGGCTGTTTCTTTTCCTAATGGATCGATTATCAGTAATTTTAATTTTTCTCTTTTCTTTTTAGCCATTTTTTCACCTCATGATTATTGTATGCGAAAAAAGTAAAAAAGTAAAGTCTAAAGAACAAATGTTTGTGCTATAATAAAAGTGGATGTGATGATATGAAGCGAATTATTATGCACATTGATGTCAATAATGCTTTTCTTTCTTGGACCGCCATCGAGCTTTTAAAAAAAGGATATAAGTATGATATTCGTAATAGTTATGCTGTCATTGGAGGAGATGAAAAGAGTCGAAGAGGGATTGTACTCGCTAAATCGACACCAGCCAAAAAGATGGGTGTCGTAACCGGAGAAACGCTTTATAGTGCTCGCAAGAAATGCCCAAGCTTACGTACATATCCAAGTAATTATAAATGGTATCAAGAAATGAGCAATGCCTTTGTTGCGATACTTCGTAAATATAGCCCTGATATCGAACAAGTATCCATTGACGAATGTTACTTGGATTATGGGAAAGTTCAAAATTTGTATGGAGATCCATATGAATTTGCCAAAAAGATTCAAAAAGAAATTGATGATACTTTAGGATTCACTGTTAATATTGGAATTGCCAATAATAAATTGTGTGCCAAAATGGCTTCTGACTTTTCAAAACCAAATAAAATTCATACTTTGTATCAAGAGGAAGTGAAGAAAAAAATGTGGCCGCTTCCGGTAGAAGATTTGTTTGGAATTGGTAGAAAAAGTGCTCCTAAGTTACATGAATTAGGAATTCATACCATTGGAGATTTAGCACATACATCGCCAGAAAAATTGACGAAATACTTTAAAAATCAATCGTTAGATATGATTCGCAGTGCGAATGGAGAAAATGATTCAGAAGTCGTGAGTACGATAGAAGATCCGAAAGGGATTGGAAATGAAACGACGCTCGATCACGATATTCGAAACAAAGGAGAACTGTATCCCTTTCTGTTAGCTCTATCTGAAAATGTAGCCATTCGCTTGCGAAGTCAAAATAAATATGCATATGTAGTTGTTGTCACATTAAAAGATCAATACTTTAAGAGGACGAGCCATCAACGTAAGCTTGTGAATGCAACCAATTTAACAGATGAAATTGCCAAGGTAGCACGTCAAATATTAGATGAAATGTGGAAAGAAGATATGGCTGTTCGATTAATTGGCGTCCGCCTTGATCATCTTACAACTGTTTCTTATCACCAAGTGTCATTTTTAGAAGATTTAGAAGATCGTGAAGAAAATAAAAAACTAGATCAGACGGTCGATCAATTAAAACAAAAATATGGATTTAAAATTATAAAAAAAGCATCTTTAATCGATCATAAAGTAAGAAGAAAGTATTGAAATTGATCACAATTTTTGTTCCTGTTTTCTTTTTTGATCAAAAAAAGAAAAAATAGTTGCAAAAAGATCGATTGTTTGCTAAAATGAAATTGTAAGAAAATAGTAAAATAGTGTGCAAAACAACAAAAAAATAAAGGAAAAAATTGGGAATTTGTCAAATATTTGGACAGGGAATTTGTCAAATATTTGGACACATAGTAGAGGGGGTTTTAACCCATCTCTACTTTTTTTTCAAATTGATCAGGGGAAAGATACCCGATGGAAGAGTGAATTCGGACAGGATTGTAAAACCCTT
>CALVRE010000002.1 GCA_944358455.1 uncultured Bacilli bacterium
TGCATTATGCAACACATGGACATACTGCTCCAAAAGTAATCCATGAAAGAGCAGATGCTGAAAAGCCTTTTATGGGATTGACAACATTTAAAGGAGAAATTCCTGTGTTACAAGATGTTGTAATTGCCAAAAATTATTTAACAGAAGAAGAACTAAAAGTTTTAAATAATTTAGTATCAGGATATTTTGATTTTGCAGAAATCCAAGCTATTAGGCATAAGCCAATGTATATGGAAGATTATATTAGGCAATTAGATACAATCCTTTCTGGTGCTGGTGAAAAAATACTTGTTGGAGCAGGTACCGTTAGTCATAAAACAGCGATTGAAAAAGCAAAAAATGAATATAGAAAATATCAAGTGAAAACAATAAGCCCTGTGGAAAAAGCATATTTAGAGACTTTAAAAGAAATAAGCAATAAAATAGATGATAAAGTAAATGGTAAATAGAGTATATTAGATTGAACTGAATCCCAAAAGTTGGACAGTTTATAAATAGTTTCTAATTAGAGGATTGTAACCTGTAATTTACAGAAGATATCCTTTTAATTTCACTTTAATTTTATCATGATTATAATAAATAAATGAGAGTGTAAAGAATTCTGTGTAAAATAAAATTCTCTCCATTTTTTCTATTTTATTATGGTTAGATGGATTTTACGCAGAATTTTTTACTCTCTCACAGAAATAGCTGGAGCAATCGCCACGACTTTAGTTATGCCTCATATCATCGTAATGGGAATTGGTGCTATATTTTCGTGGTTAGGATTTTTTATTAGAAAATCATGGTGTGCTTTAGTAGGAGCAATATTATATTGTGTAGGAGTCTTATTTTTTATCATGTATGCAATTTTTTGTATTCCGATGATTATATTAGGATTTATTGGTTATGCAAACCAAAAGAAAATTATGAAACAGGTAAATTAAAGTGAAAGACATCTGACTCGACAGTCAGATGTTTTTAGTTGAACGTTTTAAATATTTCATCGCAAAATTAGCACTCAACACTTGACATTGCTAACTTTTGGTGTTAGACTTAAAAAGAAGGTGATAAAATGAAAAAGAAAGAATTTAAGACAGAATCAAAAAAATTGATGAATTTAATGATTAATTCTATTTATACAAACAAAGAGATTTTCCTTAGAGAAATTATTTCCAATGCGAGTGATGCGATCGATAAGCTACATTATCTATCTCTTACGGATAAAGATATAAAAGTCAATAAAAAAGACTTTGAAATCTTTTTAATGATAGATAAAGAAAAACGAACTCTCACAATTCGCGATAATGGTATTGGTATGAATAAAGAAGAATTGGAGACGAATCTTGGTACGATTGCAAAATCTGGTTCAGAAGAATTTAAAACGGATAATGAACATAAAAAGAATATTGACATTATAGGTCAATTCGGCGTTGGATTTTATTCTGCGTTCATGGTAGCAGACAAAGTGGAAGTCATTTCTAAAAAATATGGAAGTGATGAAGCATACAAATGGGAATCTAGCGGCATCGATGGTTATGTGATTACACCAGCTGAAAAAGATCGTTATGGGACAGATGTTATTTTGACGATTAAGGAAGATAATGAAGAAGAAGACTATTCAAAATATTTAGAAACTTATGAAATCGAATCTTTAGTTCGCAAATATAGTGATTATATTACTTATCCAATTAAAATGGAAATCAGTCATACACATGCGAAAGAAAAGAAAAATGAGAATGATGAAACAGAATATGAAACGATAACCGAAGTGGAAGTAATCAACTCTTTAACACCTATTTGGAAACGCGATAAGAAAAAGGTAAGTGATGAAGATTATGATACCTTCTATTCTGATAAATTTAACGACTATGAAAAACCACTTCGACACATGCATGTAAAAGCAGAAGGAACTTTCGAATATAATGCACTTTTATATATTCCAAGCCATGCTCCATTCGATTACTATACCAAAGAATACGAAAAAGGGTTGCAATTATATTCTAATGGTGTATTGATCATGGAAAAATGTAGTGATCTTTTACCAGATTATTTCAGTTTTGTAAAAGGAGTAGTGGATAGTCCAGATCTAACACTTAATATTTCCAGAGAGACATTACAACAAAATCGTATTTTGAAAACGATTGCTAATTCCATCGAAAGTAAAATTAAAAAAGAATTAGAAATCATGTTAGAAGAAAAAAGAGAAGATTATGAAAAATTTTTCAAGGACTTTGGGCTTCAATTGAAGTATGGTATTTACAATGATTTTGGAATGCATAAAGATAAGTTACAAGATTTATTAGTATATTCCTCTTCTTTTGATGGTGGTATCACGACATTGAGAGAATACGTTAATCGTATGAAAGAAGATCAAAAGAATATCTATTATGCATGTGGTGAGACAATTGATAAAATTCAAATGTTGCCTCAAGTTGAATCGGTAAAAGAAAAAGGTTATGAGGTTTTATATTGTACTGACCAAGTGGATGAATTTGTCTTTATGACTATCCGCAATTATATGGATAAAGAATTTATCAATGTTTGTGGAGAAAAGATGGACTTTGATACAGAAGAAGAAAAAGAAGAATTGAAAAAGGCAAATGAAGATGCAAAAGAAATGTTTGATATTATGAAAACGGCTATTCCAGAGGTAGAAGAAATAAGATTCACGAATAAGTTGAATGATCATCCTGTATGTTTAAGTAGTAAAGGAGAAATTTCTGTTGAAATGGAAAAAGCATTAAGTAAAATGCCAATGAATAATAGTATTAAAGCATCTAAGGTATTGGAAATTAACCAGAATCATGAGATTGCAAAAACATTGAAGAAATTGAGTAAGAAAAATAAAGAAGAATTACAAGATTATGCTAAGGTATTATATGCTGAAGCACGAATGATCGAAGGATTACCAGTTGAAAATGCAACCGAAATTGCTTCGCTAGTTTGTAAATTCATGACAAAATAGTTAAGGAAACACCTAGCTATTTTAGTTGATTGACAAATAGAAATTTCTATTTGTCTTTTTATGTGTTTAACATGGTCTGTAATGATAGGTAAAGAACATATTTTATTTGGAAGAATGAAAGAAAATGGGAAATATAATTTTTCGTTGCAATTCATAGAAAAAACAAGTATAATTATTTTAGCAAGCAACAAATATAATGTTTGCAATAAAGAATCAAGCATAAAATAGAAAGTAGGATGTAGATGAAAAAAGATCAAAAGAAAAAAACAACAAAGAAGAATAATAGCACGAAGAAAATAACACAAGAAAATACAACTACTAAAAATACAGAACAAAAAGAAATGGTAAAAAAAGTAGTTGAAAAAAAAGAAGAAACCAAAAAAGTAGAAGCAAAGAAAGCTAAGATGAATCCAGAAAGTAAAAAAGCGCTTGTTCTACTCGGCGTTGCAGCTCTTATTATTTTGGCGATACCACTTATCATGTGGATCGATTATGAGCAAAGCAGAAAGGTTGTACAAGAGTATGAATCTTATTATGCAGCAGGAGAAACCAATGTTGTAATGTTAGCAAGACCAGGTTGTAGCTATTGCGCAATGTTTACACCAATTATCGATGCTATATCAGAAGAGTTTGATGTTCCTTATCATTATATCAATACGGATGATGTTTCGACGGATCAATTGGTTAGTATGCTTGAAAAAGCAGGAATTGAAGCAGAAGATTTTGGAACACCTACTACTTTGATTATTAAAGATGGAACGGTAGTGGCAAGACAAGAAGGTTATGCGGATCGTGAAAGTTTATTTACTTTCTTCCAAGATAATGGTTTGATTGCTAGTGATGTTACATTACCAGATGAAACTCCTAATTTAACGAAATTAGATTATACTGGATATGAACAATTGCTTGCAAGTAATCAAAAAGCATTCTTAGTAATTGGTCAAACTGGATGTATTCATTGTGAAAATGCTCTGCCAGTACTCGACGAAATTGCAGAAGAATATAATATTAATATTTATTATTTAAATGTAACAAAATTGTCTAGTGAAGAAAGAACGAAACTTCAAAGTTCTATCTCTTTCTTTAAAGAAAATACAAGTTGGGGAACTCCTCTTAACTTAGTAATTGAAAATGGAGATAACACAAATTATGAGTCTGGATTCGTAGATAAAGATACAACGGTTGCATTCTTACGTAGTAATGGCTTTATAGCGTAGTAAGTTGAGGGAGGAACCATGGAAAATAAAGGTGTCGTATATCAAAAAGTAAAAGAGTTTAAAAGAAAATATCCTTGGACAGTCAGTTGGCGATTAAAGAAACATTCAAAAGTGGTAGAATCGCATCTTAATCCGGGAGAAGTGGTGAAATATGCTTTTGCTGCTCAAAAAAATGATAATCCCTTTGATATCATTACCACTTATGTCGTTGTTTTGACGAATAAACGGTTAGTTCTTGGTACGAAACGATTATTGTTTGGATATTTCTTTAAGGCTATCACACCTGATATGTTTAATGATATCACAGTCAAAATGGGAATTGTTTGGGGTAAAATTGTCATCGATACCGTAAAAGAAGTGGTATATCTATCGAATATTCAAAAAGATGCGCTCGACGAAATTGAAACGGCTGTTACGGAATATATGATGAAAGAAAAGAAAAAATATGGTCGTTTAGCACAAGACTCTATAAAATAGAGTCTTTTTTGTATAGTTTTTTAAAAGATGCAAAAAATAGGAATGAGATAAAATGACTTGAAAAATACGACAAAATTCTATATAATTTTAATATAAAGTAGGTGGTTTTATGAAACGCTTTTTTGGTGTTGTTTTAATATTATTTATTCTTTATTTTGGTATTCAAGTATTATTTAAATTTACGACGAAAGGTTTTGAAGTGGAATATCAGATTGTAGATGGGGATAGACAATATCAAATCAAAGAAATTTATACGGCAAATACGAAAGGTGAAACCAATAATTATTATTTGACATTGGATGATGGAACTAATCATTTTGATTATCAGACGTATGCGGATTTTTCAAAAGCTGAACGTATTATAACGGAAATTAAAACTTATCATAGTGACCAATATACTTGTATTTTGCCAGTTTTTCGAGGAGACCGTTTATTGTTTGATATCACTTGTAATGTTGATGGGGTTATGATGTATTACCATGATTTACAAGGTAGAGATACAGGACTTGACACTTTTGCTAGTACGATGAATGAAGTAGGATATCATGTAAATGATTGGATTGATCACGGTACTGAGGAAAGTTATAATAATTCGGTAACATTTTACCAAGATAATTTAGTGGATAATCATTATTTAGCATATCAAAACTACAGTGGTCTATTTACCATGAACAAAGAAACGTTAAAACGATTATATGACATAGAACTATTCGATAATGATATTTATGATATGGCCATAAGTGGTTTAGTAGGAAAGTATTATGTAGTTGCTGATTATAATTCTGATTATGATTTCAATACTTTTTATATGGTGGATGTCACGAATAATAAAAGACAGACGATCCAATCGAATCATTCCATTTCTTTCGATGCTTATGTACAAGGAATCGTCGAAAATTCAATGTATATTTTCGATCCTAGTACGACAACACAATACGAAGTGAATATCAAATCGAAATCAGTTGTTGAAGTTGGGAATGCTGATACACAAATTCAATATTATGATCGTGGAGAGTGGTCAAAAGTAAGTGCTTATGATGCGGTAGGTCAAAAATTATATTTTAACCATTATGATGTGACGAACGAATTTAGTGGTTATGATCGCGTTGATAAAGTCGGAGGAACATTATCCGGATATTATTATTTTTATCAGAGAGAAGGTAGTAATTACCGAGTATATCGTTCTAATATCATGAATAAAGATGTGAGAACATATCTATTTACAACGAGTCGTATCGATCAGATAAAATATGTCGATGATTATGTTTATTATGTGAATGGCGATAGTGTTTATTATTATCATGATTCATCAGGCATTCGTAAATTATATACGAATAATGAATTTACATTTAATAATAAAATAAGTTTTGTCATTTATCATTAGGTCCTTGGGGACCTTTTTTGTTTTGGTGCATACATTATATTGAGGTGATAAAATGTACCGAATTTATCGTATTAAAGAGGGGGATACGTTAGAAAAAATTGCCAAACAATATGGAACGACGGTCGATGTTTTGAGAAAAATTAATGGTTTTGCAAATAATTATGAAGTAACGTCTGGTGGTTTTTTAATTGTACCGGTTCAAGCGAATGATTTGTTTATGTTATATACAGTTCAAAAAGGCGATACTTTATATGACATTGCAAGACGTTTTAACACGACTGTTGATAATTTAGCGATGTTGAATGGTATTAATAGTGCGGATTATATTTATCCAGGGCAGGAATTAGCAGTACCAATGGAAAATGTACGCTACTATTTTACACGCGAGGGTGATAGTCTAAGAAGTGTAGCTGAAGCAATGAATACAAAACCTACCGAACTTGTATTACAGAATGAAACGATTTATTTACTCCCTGATCAAATGTTAATATATAAAAAAGGTGGATCGTTCGATTTATAATCGCGATTCTTTTTCTTTACAAACTACTTTCTTTTTTGCGTTCTTTAGTATATAATGATACTTGTAAGTTAGGATGTGATAAAATGAAAAATATTTGGAAAATTGGGTTCGCATTACTTGCTGTATTGATGTTAGCTGGATGTGGTAATAATAAATCATATACGGAAATTAGCTATGATGATGTATTACAAAAGATGGAGGATAAAGAGACATTCGTTTTGTATATTGGATCTTCTGAATGTAGTGCTTGTGTTCAATTTAAGCCTGTTTTAGAACGTGTCATTAGAGAATATGATTTGGATGTTCTTTATATCGATATGGCTAAGTTGAGTGATGAACAGTATAATAAGTTCATAACGGTCATTAATTTTGGAAATGCCACTCCTAGAGTATACTTCATTGAAGAGGGAGATTATTCTCAATACAGTGCCATTCGAGGAGCTGTCGATTATGATACAGTTGTAGCGAAATTTAAACAAAGTGGCTATATAGAGGAATAGGTGGAGAAATGGAAAATAAAGACATTGAAGTTTTAAATTTTGAAGAGGATGTAACCCCAGAAAAACAAGTAGAGTTTAGTGTCGTTAAAAGTTATGGCGAAGATATCACAGCCAAGCAATATGTGACGAATCCAGCCATTGCCCGTGAAAAAGAAATCAAACGATTGATTCTTGTCCTATTGACTCCAGAAAAGTCTGGTATTTTGGTGGGAAAACCTGGTATTGGTAAAACTGCTATTGTCGAAGGACTTGCTTATTTAATCCAAAGAGAAGAAGTGCCAAATGCTTTGAAAGGATATCGCATTATTAAATTTAATTCGACTTCTCTTATCGGTAAAATGTTCGTGAATGGAAAAGAAGAATTAATCATGAATATGCTGGTACAAGAATTAAAAACGATGTCAAAAGTAATTATTTTTATCGATGAAATTCATACTTTAATTGGTGGAGGAGAATCGGAAACGATGGACCTTGCCAACATGTTAAAACCAGGGTTAGATCGTGGTGAAATTAAGGCAATCGGAGCAACAACGACGCAAGAATACGATACTTATGTCGTACGAGATCGAGCTTTTTTGAGACGTTTTGAAAAAATTGAAGTGGCAGAACCAGATGAGCCGACCACTGTTCGTATTCTAATGGGAAGTTTACCAAAGATCGAAAAACAGACTGGTATTAAAATGAAGTATAATAACTATGTAACAGAACTTTTGATGACGGCGATCGTCTCTGCAACAAGTGAATTTAAACGAGTTTATGGCCTTGCTGCCATGTACCCAGATGTAGCTTTTTCCGTTTTGACAGCCGCTTTTTCGGAAGCGTTGTTTCAAAATCATAGTGAAGTTACGATTGCAGATGTTTACAACGCAATAAAAAATAGTAAGCGCATTTATCCGGATAGTATTGTGAAAGAACTTGCCCTTTTCCGCGAAAAATTTCAACCATTGTGTGACGATGAAGGAGAAGGAACGCTACCGGTGGTTAGAATTGAAGATATCGACAGGATGGAAGACAGCTATTGATAGTTGTCTTTTGAAAATGATGGAAATATGATAAAATAAAAGAAGAATGGAGCAAGAATATGGAAAAAAGAAAAATCCCTATGAAAAATTACTTGTTGTTTGCTTTATTAGCTATTGTAAGTGTAATTTTAGTGTTTTATCTTGGTAAGTGGTATCAAACGACGTCTAATTTCCAAACGGAGAAATCTTCTATTTTGAGTGTCATTTCAGAAATACGATTAGAAGAAATGGATAATTATCTCATGGAAAATCCGAATGGGTTATTATTTATTTCAGCGGGTAATGACGAAGAAATCAAAGATTATGAAAATATTTTAAAAGAAATTATTATGGAATATGACCTACGTGATGAAATTTTGTATCTCGATCAAAATAGCATCAATGATCATCGAGCATTTGTTCAAAAGTATTTTTCGGATGGTATGCAAAGTATCAATTTTGAGACTCCTAATTTAATTCTTTTCCAAGATGGAAAAGTAATCGATGTTTTAAAATTGGGAACAACTGTACTTGGAAAAGAAGAAACGTTGCAGTTTTTAAGAAAACATGAGGTGATCGAAGCGTGAATCACATCGTGTTATTCGAACCAGAAATACCAGGTAATACAGGAAATATCATGCGTACTTGTGCCGGAACGAACACGAAATTGCATTTGATTAAACCGCTTGGTTTCTCTTTGGAGGACAAATATTTAAAAAGAAGTGGTGTCAATTATTTAGAATATTGTGATTATACGGTGTATGAAAATTGGGAAGATTTTTTAAGTAAAAATACAGGAGAATTTTATTTTCTGACACGTTATGGGAAAAAGCCACATTCAGAATTTGATTTTTCTGATCAAAAGAAAGATATCTATCTTTTGTTCGGAAAAGAAAGTACGGGTATTCCAAAAGAAATTTTGCGCCAACATCTGGATCGTTGCCTACGCATTCCGATGACGGATCATATTCGTGCTCTCAACCTATCGAATAGTGTTGCGATTGTCATTTATGAGGTATTGAGACAACAGAATTATAATGATCTTTTAAGAACAGAACCCTTTAAAGGTGAAGATTGGCTTTTGGAAGAATAATGAAAAAAAGATTGTCAAAGAGAAGAAAAAATGTTACTATTATAGTAGATTAAAAGAATAGGAGAGGTTATCATGGATGAGATCATGAACTTTTTAGAGGCCAATTATATATGGTTGATCGTAATTGGAGTAGTATTGGTCATGGCTTTAATTGGATACATAGCAGAAAAGAATAATTATGGAAAAATTGAGAAAAAGCCTAAAGAATCAAAAGAAAAGAAAGAGAAAAAGTCAAAAGAGAAGAAAGAAGAAGTAAAAGAAGAAATCACGACACCAGAAATTGATTTTAATAATTTTGATGTCGAATTAGAAAGTACTCCAGTGACAGAACCAATTCCTTCAGAAGAGCCTGAAAAGAAAGAGGAAGAAGGAGGAGTTCAAGAAGTAATGCCAACGTTTGAGGATTTAAATATCCCTACGAAAGAACCAGAACCTATGAACGAAGATTTAACGGTTCCATTGGAAGGAACAAAGAAAGAAGAGGTTCCAGTATTAGAAGAGATTCCTGCTGATTTATATGCACCAATTGGTGATGTAGTAGAAGAGAAAACAGCAGATCCTATTTCTGCTCCTGATGTAAAGCCGGTTGATGCAGCTTTACCTGATTTAGATAAAATCAAAGAAACGGAGACGACGACATCAGATGATGACGTTTGGAAATTCTAATAAAAACAAAGGATAAACGATCCTTTGTTCTTTTTTTCTAGACAGAAGTGAAAGTTATGAGTTTCCAACTTCTGTGAAATATGATATAATGGAAACTGTGAAAGTTGGATGGAGGAATTCTATGACATTTGATAGTATTGTAGTTTTCGTAAGAAAGTTACTCGATGTGCTTCTTGTATGGATGGCACTTTATTACATATTAAAAAATTTACGTAAAAATGTAAAAATGGTTCTCTTGTTTAAAGGAATCTTAATTATTTTAATTCTGAAAGTAATCAGTGATGTACTGGATTTAGTGACGATTGGTTATTTACTTGACTATGTCATCATGTGGGGACCTCTGGCTCTCATTATTATCTTTCAACCTGAAATTCGCAATGTATTGGAACAATTAGGGCGAAGTCAATTATTGGGTCGACATAAGATTTTAACAGTTGATGAGCGAGAGAAAGTAGTCTACGAAATTACCCAAGCGCTCGATTATTTAAAGAAAGCACGTATTGGTGCATTGATTGTAATTGAGCGTGATAATAGTTTGACAGAGTATATTGAAAAATCAAAAAAATTATATGCTGATCTTTCAAGCGAACTTTTAATTTCCATTTTCTTTCCTAATAACCCTCTACATGATGGTGGTGTTATTATTCAAGGGGATAAAATTACGAGTGCGGGAGCTGTTTTCCCTACAAGCGACAACTTAAAGATTAGCAAGCGCCTAGGAACTCGTCACCGTGCAGCTTTGGGAATTTCTGAAGAAACGGATTGTATTTCCATTATTGCATCGGAAGAAACAGGTCGTCTATCGTTGGCGATCGGGGGCGAATTGCATTATAATTTAACACTCGATGAAGTAAAATTGATGCTTTTAGATGAACTTCGACCAAAGAAAGCAATTTTAGAGGAAGAAGAAGAGGAGGAAGTGGTACGTGATGAAAATAATCAAAGGAATTAAACGCTTCTTCAAGAATATTTGGCGTATTATCGATAAAAAAATTATTATTCCGATTACCAAAGTTGTAATTGCCTTTACCGACAAATTCGATAATTCGGGGAAAAAAGTGGAACGTTGGTTATCGAAAAGTACAACATTGTTATTTATTTCCCTATTTTTAGCGATCGTCGTCTTTATCGTCGTTGATCAAAAAATGTTGCTTTTTTCTGAAAATTCGGCTGAGGTACTCACCGATCAACCAGTAAAAGTATTATATAATGAAGAAGCTTATGTAGTAGAGGGATTACCGGAGACGGTTGATATCACGTTAATTGGTAGTAGCGCAAATCTCTATTTTGCAAAACAATCATCTACTCAAGATGTCGTGATCGATCTAACAGGATTAAAACCGGGGCAACATAAAGTAAACATCAAGTATAATCAAGCTTTGCCTTCCATTAAATATCAGGTAAATCCAAGTGTAGCAACCATATATATCTATCCGAAAGTATCGGAAACTAAGACTTTGACTGTCGATCTATTGAATCAAGATAGCCTAGATCCAAAATTGGTGATCGATAATGTTAATATTACCAATGATAAAGTCGTTATTAAAGGAGCTGATTATCAATTACAAAAAGTAGCGACTGTCAAAGCATTAGTAGATATCAAAAATATTGTGAAACAGGAAGTTGGAACTTCTACTTTAAAAGATATTCCACTTCGTGCTTATGATGATCAAGGAAATATCGTCGATGTCGAAATCGTTCCAGAAAAGATCGATGCCGAAATTGAAATAACAAGTCCAAGTAAAGAACTTCCAATTCGTGTTATACCAACTGGAAGTGTAAGCTTCGGATTAGCGATTAATTCGATTAATGTTAATGAAACAAGTGTAACCGTTTATGGAGATGAAGCTGCACTTGCCGATTTGAACTATATTCCAATCGAAGTAGATGTCGATGGTTTGAGTGAAAATCGTCAATATAAACTTGAATTGCCAAAACCGGTCGGCGTTAGATCGATGAGTGTCAATAATGTTACGATCGATGTTACACTTGATCAATCGATCGATCGTGAAATCAGTGGTGTTCATATTGAACCACGTAATTTAAGCTCTGGTTATATCGTTCAAGGTTTAACCGATAGCGATATTCAAGTATCTGTTGTCTTAAAAGGTGTCGAAAGTGTCGTCAGTCAAATTGAAGCAAGCGATATTACAGCATATATCGATTTAAGTGGATATGGCGTTGGTGAATATGAAGTAGATGTCTATGTCGAAGGAACGGATTCTAAAGTACAATACGTGGCGAAGACGAAAAAAGTTAAAATTCGTATTATTCGTGATGCTTCATAGAATAAAAATCACAAAAAAACTCATTTTAAAAATGAGTTTTTATTTTTTTTCAAAATGCGTTAAAAAGATACCAATATTGATAAGTCCTGCAATACCAACAATTACATAGATAATTCTAGCAAGTACTGTCATATCACCAAAAAGCATCTCAACAAGATTTATATCGAAAAGTCCGATTAAACCCCAATTGATAGCACCAATAATGGTAAAAACAAGTGCAATCTTTTGTAATAGTTCCATATTTTGCTCCTTTCATTAATCATTCCTTAGTGTTACCAGAAAAGTTAGAATTATTCATTCATATTTTAAAAACAGCACCATATAATTAAGTGAAATCAAATATGGGGTGAAAAAATGAAAAAAAGATACTTATTAGTCGTAATCGCGTTAGTCGGTTGCCTATTCTTTGCAGGTTGTGGAAAATATGGTGAGAAAGACGTTTTCAAAGATTTGAGCAAAAAAATTGAAGATAGCAAAGGTTATCACATTACTGGTGAATTAGAAATTGTCAATAATGAAGATACCTATCTTTATGATGTGGATGTATCGTATGAAAAAACGGATAATTTCCGTGTCAGTTTAAAAAATAAAACGAACAATCACGAACAAATCATTTTAAAAAATAGTGAAGGCGTGTATGTTTTGACACCATCTTTGAATAAAAGTTTTAAATTTCAAAGTGAATGGCCATACAACAATTCACAAAGCTATTTGTTACAAACTGTTTTAAAAGATATTGAAAATGATAAAGATAGAACTTTTAAAACAACAGAAAATGGATATATGTTTACCACGAAAGTGAATTATTCAAGCAATCCAGATTTAGTAAAACAAAATGTATATCTTGATAAGAAATTGAATATTACAGAAGTTCATGTTTTAAACGAAGAAGACCAAGTACAAATGAAGATGAAATATAATGACATCGATATGAAATCAACTTTCGACGATAAATATTTTACATTAAAGGAAAATATGGCGACAGCTAGTACGGATGAAGAAGTAAAAATTGTAAGTAAGATCGATGATATCATCTATCCTATGTATATTCCAGAAAACACTCATTTAGCAAGTCAAGATAAAGTTCAAAAGACAGATGGAGAACGCATTATTCAAACGTTTAGTGGTGATAAACCATTTACCTTTGTTCAAGAAACGGTTGTAAAAGAGTCCGAATTACTTACTATTCCAATGTATGGAGAACCATATATTGTTGGGGATACGGTAGGCGCACTTTCTGAATCTTCCGTAAATTGGATCAGCAATGGAATCGAGTATTATGTTGTCAGTGATGCTCTTAGCACGGAGGAACTTGTAAGTATTGCGAAATCGATCAGTGCTATGCCAGTATCAAAATAGATACAAAAAAGTATCTATTTTTTCTCTGATATGATATAATAATGAACAGGTGATGAAAATGAAACAAACGAAGAAGATTGCAGACAATCATAATAAAAAAGGAATTGGGAAAACCAAAAGTAGCAAAATTAAAAATGTAACTGTTCGTGAAGATAATGAAATAACGAGATTGATTCGTATTATTTTAATTGTAATAATTGTATTTGCGGTTTTTGTAGGAATTACTTATTTTGTAACGCATCAGGGAAATGATGATACGGCAAATAATCAAGAAACATCGATTCAATATACGGAAATTCTAGTAGGTGAAATTTGGAATAAAGGTGGCGAATATTTTGTTCTTGCTGGTAGAGAAGAAGATCAATACTTAAGTCTGTATGCTACTTATCTAGATTTATATCAACAAAATATCAATACGGATGCCGTATACTATATTTTAAATCTCGATAGTGTGTTCAATAAGAAGTATTTTACGGATGGTGAAAGCAATCTTTATACGGAAAATCCGAGTGAGATTCGTTTTAAAGATGCTACTTTATTAAAGGTTCAAGATGGAAAAGTAGTAGAAGCTTACGAAGGAAAAGACAGTATTATTACTTATCTAAAAGGGATTAATCAAAAAACAGAAGAATAATTGCCTTTGGGCAATTTTTTCTTTCGTAAAATTATGTATAAAGAGAGTAAAAAATGGACAGGAAGTCTAAAAATATGATATATTAAATAAAGGTGATAATATGGTAAAAAAAGATGATAACGGGGAAGTAAAACCTGTGACGAAAAAGAAAACAACAAACAAAACGCAAGAGGAAAAGACGACCAAAACGGCAACTAAAAAAAGTTCTGAAAAGAAAACGGTGAAGAAGACAGCAACTAGTAAAACAGAAACCGCTACCAGTAAATCAAAAAAGGTGAGAACGCCGAAAGAAGATATAAAGAAGGAAAAAGTCACAAAAG
>CALVRE010000003.1 GCA_944358455.1 uncultured Bacilli bacterium
TTCGCTTTGGTAAAATGATTGGTTCAAAACAAGATCGAACCATAATAGAAGAGTATAAAAATCATACGACGATCGAAGGTCTTTATACTTTAAAATCAATCTATCAATTATTGGGAAATAAAAAAATCGAACTTCCCATTATCGATCTTATTTACGATATTGTCTTCCATGAACGAGACTGTCAAGAATTACTCACTTTTTTAATTGAAAAAGAATAGAGATAGGGAACTATCTCTTTTTGTATCGTATTAAAGCAATAATCCCAGATATAATTTCAAGAATATTGCCAACAACAGTTACATAAGCGCCCACTTTCATATTATAATATATCCAAACAAAAGCAGCGATGATAAAAATCCACCTAGTAATCGTTAAATTTTTTTGCCATACAGAATAACTATAAGCCAATGTAATAAAAACAGGGATTAAACCAAATATATCTCGATAAGTGAGAATACCAAAAACAACGATGATAAACGAGAAAAAAAGAAATGATGAGCCTGTTGTATTTCTTTTTTTCTTTTCATCATCATAAAAAACCCATGAACGAAAAAAAGAAATAAAATTCATGAAAGATGCCGACATAGCACCTAACAGAAAATATTGAATTCCATAAATGCTATTCGCTATCGCCTGACAAAGTAATACATTTTTCTTTTCTCTTTGTTGAATACTGATCACCCAAGTAATAATCGCTAGTACTCCCAATATTTGTGCTAATAGATTCATATGACACCTCTATCTTATTATATCAAACAGAAACAAAAAAAGAATACCTTTCCGTATTCTTTATTTTACAAATGGAATTAAAGCCATAAAACGTGCTTTTTTAATTTCATTTGCAATATGTCTTTGATGCTTTGAACAAGCGCCTGTAATTCTTCTAGGTAAGATTTTTCCTTTATCACCACTAATATATTTTTTGATGATATCTACATCTTTATAATCAATGCTTTTTCCAGCACACATTTGACATACTTTTTTCTTTTTTCTGTAAAATTCAGCCATCGTTATTCCTCCTTATTAGTCTAGGAAATTATCGTCGATGGATACACTATCACCAAAGTCAGCAAATGGATCATCAGCGATATTCACATCATTTGATGGAGTATCTTGATAATCATAAGGGCTAGGATTGCTATTCATATTATTATATCCTTGATTGTAATTACTTTGTGCCCTACTTTGACTCTGACTCTTTGACTCTAAGAATTGTACCGAATCTGCTACTACTTCAAAAGTATACCTCTTAGTGCCATCTTGCCCATCATAACTTCCTGTTTGAATTCTTCCTTCAATTGATACTAAACTACCTTTGTCAAGAAAGTTGCATACGTTTTCTGCTTGTTTTCTCCAAACAACAATATTGATAAAGTCAGCTTCTCTTTGTCCCTGAGCATTCGCAAAAGTACGATTAACAGCAACTGAAAATCTCGTTACTGGTAAATTACTATTCGTATAACGCAACTCAGGTTTCGCCGTTAGTCTTCCAACTAAACATACTCGATTCATCGTATTACCTCATTTCTTACTTCTCAATTTTAGTGATCAAATGACGGATGATATCATTACTGATTAATGCAAGACGATCAAATTCCTTGATTGCTTTATCATCATTTGCTTCTAATTCATAAACAAAATAGTATCCACTTTTGAATTTTTTGATTTCATAAGCCAATTCTCTTTGTCCCATTTCTTTTGAATCAGTTATTTTCGCACCATTATTAGTTAAGATATCTTCGAAGTTTTTTACAACTGCTTTCACTTCTTCTTCTCCTAATGTTGGTCTAACGATAAACATAATTTCATAGTTCTTCATTATTCCACACCTCCTTTTGGTCTTTTGGCTTCATCTGAAGCAAGGAGTAAATTAATACTCGCTTTAGATTATAACAAATAATTGTGGCAAAGTAAAGTTTTATTTTATTCTTTTCCTAAGTTCACTCACCCATAAAACATTCTGAATTGCAAGATATCACACCTTTTATGAAAAAAGTAAACCATAAAGTTTACTTTCTTCTCTAATCTATGTTTTCATTTTCTAAAAAATGCGAACTATCTAAACATTAAAACGAAAATGACAAATATCTCCATCTTGCATAACATATTCTTTTCCTTCTAAGCGCATCTTACCAGCTTCACGAACCTTTTGTTCATTCCCACATGCTTTTAAATCATCGAAACTCATTACTTCCGCACGAATAAAGCCACGCTCGAAATCCGTATGAATAATGCCAGCACAAGCAGGAGCTTTCATTCCTTTACGAAACGTCCATGCTTTTACTTCATCACTTCCAACTGTAAAATAAGTTGCAAGTCCTAATAAATCATACGTCGCTTTAATCAATTGATCAAGACCACTTTCTTCGATTCCCAAATCTTGTAAAAATAAAGCCTTATCCTCATCATTTAATTCTACCAGTTCTGATTCGATTTTAGCACATACGACAATTACTAAAGCATGTTCGGAAGAAGCATATTTTCTCACCTCTTCGACATAAGCATTATCTTTTTCTAAAAGCTCATCTTCATTGATATTTGCCATATAAATAATGGGTTTTAAAGTAAGGAGATTAAATGGTTTCAATATTTTACGTTCCTCTTCATCCAATTCCAATCGACGAGCTGGAATATTCTGTTCCAAAGCTTCTTTTATTTTCGTCAAAACATTTACTTCCGCTAAAGTTTCTTTATCTTTTGCCATAACTGCTTTTTTACCGATACGATTAAGTCGGTTGTCGATCACTTCCAAATCTGCAAGCATCAATTCTACATTGATAATTTCAATATCGCGAATAGGATCGACAGTTCCCTCTACGTGAATAATATTATCATCTTCAAAACAACGTACCACTTCGACAATCGCATCTACTTCACGAATATGACTTAAAAATTTATTTCCAAGACCTTCACCAGCAGAAGCTCCTTTAACAAGACCAGCAATATCAGTAAATTCAAAAGTTGTGGGAATCATACGTTCTGGTACATATAAATGTTCCAAATACTCTAGACGTTTATCTGGAACCGTCACCACACCAATATTGGGATCGATCGTCGCAAATGGATAATTAGCAGCTAAAATATTTTTCTTTGTAATGGCGTTGAATAATGTTGATTTTCCCACATTTGGGAGTCCTACAATTCCTGCCGTTAAACTCATACTATCCCTCATTCCTAATATTATTCATTATAACATTATTTTATAATGAAAAAAAGAGCATTTATTTGCCTTTCCTTTCATGAGTCTGTCCTATTTCTTGTACTTCTGTTTCAATATATTGTCTTAAAACATCGTTGACTTCTTCTATTCGTTTTTGAATCATAAATGACTTTTCTTTATTTTCTAAATTAGCTTGAAGTTCCGCATCTAAACGCCCCAAAAGATCCAAACATATTTTCTGATGATATCTGTCATAATTAGGATGATTATGATGGTATACATTAAAATAACGCTTATTTAATGCTTCTCCAATAATTGGACTATTTTTAAAATAACAATTTGGTGTTCCATACCCACATAATTGAAAATCCAATAAAAAAAGTTCTGCTTCCCTTTCTGTTTTCGTCAATATGCGTTCTTTCATTTTCATCACCTGCTCGAGTATTTTAACACAACTTCAAAAGAAAAACAAGCAAAAGCTTGTCTATAAAGTTGGATAAGTACCAACACCAATTGGTAATCCCACAATATACCACCCAATTAAAATTAACAACCAAACACCTACAAAGAGTAAGAATGATGGCATTATTTTACGAATAGTACCAAATATCGTGATTTTATTTTCTTCATCATAATTATATTTTTGTAAAAAGGCAAGCATCACGATAAAATAACCGAACATTGGAGTGATACATCTTGATAAACCATCGGCCGCACGAAAGATAAATTGTGTAAAGTCCGGTGTAATATTTGATCTCATGAATAATGGTACAACCAATGGATTTAATAATGACCACTTAGTTTCTGTCGATGGAATCATGATTCCCATTAAAATAACGATTATAAATAAAGTAACGATAAGTGGAATTCCCGAAAATTGCAACGTACTTAAAAAGCTTATCATACGACTAGATAATACCGTACCCAAATTTGTCCAATTAAAAATGGAAATCATCTGAGAAGCAAAGAACATAAGTACAAACACATAACCAACATTGTCGAATCCCTTAGATAGACCTAAACTATAATCATTACTTGATTTGATATTCCTAGAAATGTAACCATATAATAAACCACATATCATAAGAGCCATTACTAATAAATAAATAAAACATTGACCAAACGGTGAATCCGTGCCCATCAGTTGCTCAATATAAGTGGCAGCCGAAGTATCTAGTAAAATTCCCGATCCAGGAAGACCCGGTATTATGAAATAAATAATAATCAAAGAAAAAATTAAAAACGTAATACTACTAACAAATAAACCTTTTTTAGAAACTCTTACATCTTCATCTAATAAAGGTGTTTTCTTAGGGTATTTAGAGGCTAACAATCGCTCAATAATAATGGTACCAATAATGGTCAAAATAGCTGTACTACCTAACATTATATAAATTGTAGATAATAAGTGAAACGTATAGTTCTGATCAACCTCTAATGCAGCCGAAATTTGTGTCGCACTCCCTAGTAAAGCATCCGTATAATTAAAAATGATACCCGTTCCGTAACCAACACCAATTCCTAAAAAGGTCGTAAGAATCCCTAATCGCGAATTTCTTCCCACATATTTATAAAAGACACCAGCCAAAGGAATCAAAAAAGCATAGCTATATTCGCCAAAAAAACTAGAAATAATGCTGATGAACAAAGTAATCATGGTAATCGTACTATTTTTCCATTTTTTACATGGACTAAAAGCAGCTTTAAATAAACCACTTTTTTCACCAATTCCAATTCCTATTAGAGCAATAATCAAAATAACCAACGGTTCAAAAATAGTTAAATTAGTAATAACATTCCCGAATAGAAAACGGATTCCCTCAGGAGTGAAAATATTATTGATGGTAACTAAAGATGTCTCTAATACACCATTGTGAATCGCTGTTTGTTGACCTTCAAATCCAAGAACTGATAAAAGGCTACTCAAAAGAATAATCAATAAAGTGATAAACATGATTGTAAAGACAGGACCTAGTAAACGCTTTTCACGCTTTTTGTTCTTTTTCATAATTCCTCCTAATACGTAATTACTTTCTTAAGTTTCTTATTAAAATCAATTCTTGGTAACATGATACTTCTACCACATTTTAAACATTTAATTTTAATATCGGCTCCAACACGAATAATCTCCCATTCATTAGAACCACAAGGATGCGGCTTTTTCATCATTACGATACTACCTAATTTATACTCCTTTTGCATCATATACCACCACCTGTGAGGAAGGAATGGTAATTCCCTCTTTATCAAAAGTATCTTTGATTGCCTTTCTAATTTTAGCAGCAACTAAAGATTGCTCCAAAGGTTCTGTCATAGCTGTAACCCGAATGCGAACACCATTCACATCTAAACCAGTCACCCCAAACAACTCGACATCACCAACTAATTTGTCGATTTCTTTCGTCAATTTTTTGCATAATTTATCCAACACAGACACAACATGATCTAAATCTTCTTTATAAGATACCTCAACATCGACGATCGCTAAAGAAGAAGATTGACTATGATTGATCACTTCTGTAATGGTACCATTTGCAACTGTCATAATTTCTCCAGTATAAGCACGAATCTTGGTTGACTTCAAACCAAGAGCAACCACTTCTCCTTTGAAATCATTGATAGTCACAGTATCACCAATATTATACTGGTTATCAAAAACAATAAACACTCCAGCAATAAAATCTTTAATCATATCTTGAAGAGCAAGTCCAATAATTAACCCAACAATTCCTAAAGAAGCTAGAATGGCACTTGTATCGACATTATAAACCTCTAAAATCATCAAAATAACAATAATAGCAATTACATATTTGATGACATTATTAATTAAACTAATAATCGTTTTTTTCTTACGATCATCGACTCCTTTGGCCTTATGACGATAAGTTCTTTTTAAAAGTCGACTAATAACTAAATAAATACAAGTACCAATTAAAATATAGAAAATAGGATTAACGATCTCTTTAATTAATATTTTTTCTAACATATAATTCTCCTATTCTTTTACATTTAGGATTTCTAAAATACGATTTAAATCTGCTACACTAGTAAAATGAATTTCAATCTTCTTTTCTTTAATTTTAACTTTCGTATCCAATTTGTCACGAAGTAAGTCTTCTACATATTTATAATCTTTATTTTCTTCACGACTACGACGAGTAATTTTGACTTTTCGTTCAAAGTCATTTCCTTCTGTCATTCGTTCTAAATCACGAACAGGCAACTTTTCGTTCACCACTTTTTCAGCTATTTCGACAATCTTATTTTGATCCTCTAATTTACTCAACACACGAGCATGGCCCATCGTGAGTTCTTCTTTTACAACCATATCTTGAACTTCGCGAGGCAAACGTAATAATCCTAACATATTCGTAATATGACTTCGACTTTTTCCTACTTTTTTAGAAAGTTCTTCTTGAGTAAGATGAAGATTATCGATCATGCTTCGATAAGCAGTCGCTTCTTCGATCGCACTTAAATTCTCGCGTTGTAAATTTTCTAATAATGCGATTTCCATCATCTGCTCATCGGTAAAAGCTCGTATGATAGCAGGAATTTTCTTAAGACCAGCAAGCTTACTAGCTCTTACTCGTCTCTCACCAGCAATAATTTCATATCCTTTGATACTCTTCTTGACGATAATTGGTTGAAATACTCCATGCTCCTTAATGGATTCCGATAATTCTGTCAAAGTTTCATCCTTAAAAAATTTACGAGGTTGATAAGGATTTGGACGTAAATCATCGATATCTAGTTCCATGATTTCTTCATTAGAAGCCGTTTCATAAATTTGTCTTTCCATGGCTTCAATATCTAAATTTTCACTATCAAATAAAGACTCTAATCCTCGCCCTAATGCACGTTTTCTAGTTTCCATTTCGCTCAATCACTTCCTTTGCTAAATTCAGATAAGCTTCTGTTCCTCTACTTTGTGGGTCATAAGCAATGATTGGTTTGCCATGACTTGGTGCTTCTGAAAGTCTAACTAATCTTGGAATAATGGTATCATATACTCGCTCTTTGAAATAACTCTTTGCATCTTCTACAACTTCCAATCCTAAATTAGTACGAGAGTCTAACATCGTTAAAAGAACTCCCTCAATTCCCAACGTTGGATTCAAACTTTTTTGAGCTAGACGAATCGTATTCAATAGTTGCATAATTCCTTCTAACGCAAAAAATTCGCACTGTAGTGGAATAATAACGGAATCAGCCGCCGTAAGCGCATTGGTCGTCAGTAATCCTAAAGATGGTGGACAGTCGATCAATATATAATCAAATTCAGTTCTTGCCTCACTTAAATATTTCTTTAACTGCTCATTTTTAGAAAAACCTGGATCCATCTTACTCTTTTCGACAAGTTCGATATCAGCACCTGCCAAATTGATCGTCGCCGGAATTACATACAAATTTTTAAACTTTGTCTTAATGATAACATCATCTAATCTCGCTTCATCGATCAACAAATCATAAATGCTTTTATTGATATCCGCCTTATTGAGTCCTACTCCTGTTGTAGAATTTCCTTGGGGATCCAAATCAACTAATAATACACGTTTTTTTAAAACGCCTAAGGAAGCTGCTAAATTAATACTAGTAGTGGTTTTTCCAACACCACCTTTTTGATTAACCAAAGCTATAATCTTTCCCATGTCTCTCACCATCTTCTAATCATACTACTTATTTTATCAAAATTTTACTAATAAGTCTATCTTATTGATAAGAAAAAATAAATTGCTAAAAAGGTAAAGAAAACATCAAATAAGTTGACAATTTTCTACTATGATTTGACAATTTTAAATAAAAAGGTAGTACAAAATGTCTTTTTAAAATTCATTTTCTTTCTTTACTTATTATGTATTAAAGCAAAAAAGGTAATATTTTATCAAAATATATTAAATTCTTAATATTCTTATAAGAACACTATCCATCAAAGAATTCATTTGTCAAATACAAGAATCAATCGTTCTATCTTGTGATTTTCAACCGTAAAAAAAGAAGATTTATTGATCTTCTTTTTCTAATTCCTTGATCAGTTCTTCTTTGGTCATTTTCGTGTAACCTTTGATCTTTTTTTCTTTTGCCAGATCTTTCAATTCTTCGAGTGTTAAATCAGATAGATCAGCTTCTTTAAAATCACTTGCATCGATTTCACCATCTTCATCAGGCATATGACCGTTTTGTACTAAGTAATCGATTTGTTCTTTCGTAATCGTTTCGTATTCCAAAAGCGTATTCGCAATTAAATCTAATAAATCACGATTTTCTTTGATAATTTTTTCTGTTACTTTATAACAATCATCGATAATCTTACGCATTTCTTGATCGATTTCAAATGCTACTTGACCAGAGAAATTACGACTCTTATTATAGTCTCTTCCTAAGAAGACACTTCCATCTTCTTGGGTCTCAAATTGAACTGGTCCCAATGAACTCATACCATATTCCGTTACCATCGCACGAGCAATCTTCGTCGCTTTTTGAAAATCGTTGTGTGCACCTGTCGTGACTTCTCCAAAGACTTGCTCTTCCGCAACACGACCAGCAAGTAACCCACTAATACTTTCTAATAATTGTTTCTTAGTTGATAAATAGGTTTCTTCTTTTGGAAGCATCAAATTGTATCCTCCAGCATTTCCACGAGGAACAATGGTGATTTTTTGAACTTCATTCGCACCATCTAACTTGATACCAACAACCGCATGACCAGCTTCATGATATGCGACGACACGTTTTTCATGTTCTGTATATTTATGAGATTTTTTAGCAGGTCCCATCAAAACACGATCTTGTGCTTCGTCGATTTCGGCAATGCCGATCGCTTCTTTATTTCGGCGAACTGCTAAAAGAGCTGCTTCATTTAATAAGTTTTCTAGATCGGCTCCACTAAAGCCTACCGTACGTTTTGCAATATTAGCAAGGTTGACACCTTTCGCAAATACCTTATTACGTGCATGCACTTCTAAGATTTCTTCGCGACCTTTTACATCGGGAAGAGCAACCGTTACCTGACGGTCAAAACGTCCAGGACGAAGTAATGCCGGATCCAAAACATCAGGACGATTCGTAGCTGCAATAATAATAATTCCCTCATTTGCTCCAAATCCATCCATTTCGGTAAGCAATTGATTTAAAGTCTGTTCTCTTTCATCATGACCTCCACCAATACCAGAACCACGTTGACGTCCAACAGCATCGATTTCATCGACAAAAATTAAACATGGGGCATTATGTTTCACTTGTTTGAACATATCACGAACACGACTCGCACCAACTCCAACGAAAAGTTCGACGAAATCAGAACCACTGATGTAGTAGAATGGTACATTTGCTTCTCCAGCAACCGCTCTAGCTAGTAACGTCTTTCCTGTTCCAGGAGGACCAACTAATAATACTCCCTTTGGAATACGAGCTCCTAAACGTTGGAACTTCTTTGGATTTTTCAAGAAGTCAATCAATTCTGCAACTTCTTCTTTTTCCTCTGTAAGACCTGCAACATCGTTAAACGTTACTCTCTTCGTATCTTCATTTAAACGAGCACGACTCTTTCCAAAATCCATCGATTTATTATTGCTACCAACTTGTCTTGTAATGAAGAAGAAAGCTCCTCCAATCAAAATAAGCATTGGCAACACATTAATAACAAATAGAAGTAATGTACTTGATTCGGGATCTGGTGAAGTCGTCATTTTAAAGCCATAAAGGTCTCTTGCCTCTAAAACTTCATTCATCACAGCTTCTGCTAATGGAACACGAACAAAGAACGTTTCGTTATCATTATATCCTTTCATCTTTCCTGTAATTTCGTAGACACTAGCTCTACTTTTAGGAACGATGACAACCTCAGTAATTTCTTCCTTTTCTGCTTGTTCCATAAATTCATCATAAGTGAGCACATTTACCTTTTGATTTAAAGCATTAAAGAAATATACAACACTAATTAAGACTAAAAACAAGACTAAATAAGAAAGTAATCCTTTTTTTACATTCTTTTTATTCATTCATTTTCTCCTTTCTTAATAGTACCTTAGTATTATATCATACTTTTCTGTTTTTGTTTTATCAAATTTACTTTTCTTAAGTCCTGGTAACCAAACAATTTTATCGTCGCTATCTACAACCACAGGCCAAAGGTTTCTTTCTTCCATTTTTATTTTAGAATCGATAAAAATATCGTTTACTTTTTTTCTTCCTAACATACCCTTTACTGCCATTTTATCACCATTATGACGAGTTCTAACATGAAGAGGAAACTTTACCTCATTCGCTGATAGGCGACAAATATTATTATTATCTAAATTCGTTCCTTCGATTACTTCGATCGATTTTCCATTTGGAAGTGAAACATAATCGATAAGCTCGACTTCATACCCCTCATCAACATGTTCTTCCTTTACGAATGTCAATGTTTGATAAGCCTTTATCGCTTTGATATTATTCGGTAGATGAATACTAGCATTGGCTTTTTTAGAACGAATCAAATTCAAAATAAGTTCCGCATGATGATCCGTTATCAACATCAAGTCATCCTGATAAGTTTCTTCTAAAATAAAATAGATAATCTTTTGTTGAATAACGGGATCCTCTTTTAAAAATAAATCAATATCCAATACTTGTTGTGGATATACCTTCTTCATCACTTTTTCTACCTGCTTATCAATATAACGATTGTATTCTAATAATGTTTTACTAAATTTATAAAACTTATTATGAACATTTGGATCTTCTTCCTTAAATTCTGGAACGATATATTTACGAAAACGATTACGCGTATAGACATCTTTCTGATTCGAAGCATCTTGCACATAAGGAATTTTATGAACCTTACAATATTTTATTATCTGATCCTTCGTCATATGAATAAGTGGTCTTAAGATACGATAATCCCCCATATCCAGTTCTTTTGAAAAACCACTATATCCGCGAAGTGTGGAACCTCGTACGATACGCATTAAAATCGTTTCGATCAAATCATCTCCATGATGAGCAGTAAGTAAATATTTTGCATGGTATTTATGAACGATTTGACTAAAATAATAATATCGCTTACTACGAGCTTCATTGTGGAAGTTATCATCGCCATAGTCTTCGATCGTCATACTTTCAAATACTACTCCATGATTGAAACAAAAACGTTCGACAAAGACTTTCTCATTTGCACTTTCTTTTCTTACATTATGATTCACATGTGCACATACTACTTCGATATCAAGTGCTTTTTTAATACGAATCATAAGTGACAAAAGAGCCATAGAATCAGGTCCTCCCGACACTCCAACGACAACCGTATCCCCATAGGAAATGCGAACATCATCCATTAAATAACGATATGCCTCTTCCATCTTAACACCTCAAATCTATTCTATAACAAAAACTTGCCAGTAGCAAGTTCAGACCTCTATTTTATCCTTACTTTCTCGATTATCCATATCTCCCCAATAGATTGGTTCCATATTCGCTTCTACTAAATAACGATTGATCTTTGAAAAAGGACGACTTCCAAAGAAACCACGCGAAGCAGATAATGGTGAAGGATGTGGGCTTTCTACAATCTTGTGCCAAGGGTTGGTAATTAATGCTTTTTTACTTCTAGCATAACTTCCCCATAGAACAAAAACAACTGGTTTTTGTCTTTCATTTAATTTCATAATGATATGATCGGTAAATATTTCCCAACCTTTATCTTTATGAGAGAGCGGTTTATCCTTTTCGACACTCATAATCGAATTTAACATCAAAACTCCTTGGTGAGCCCAATCACTCAAATTATTATGAACACGATGAATTCCTAAATCACTTTCTAATTCTTTATAAATATTTTGTAAAGAAGGTGGTCTGCGCACTCCATCTAAAACCGAAAAAGATAAGCCATGTGCTTCATTTTCACCGTGATAAGGATCCTGGCCTAGTATCACAACTTTTACTTCATCATAATCAGTATAACGCAATGCATTAAAAATATTTTCATAACGTGGATAACAAATTTTATGACGATATTCATTTTTGACAAATGTTCCTAATTCACGAAAATAAGGTTGTTTCATTTCATCTTTTAATACAATATCCCATTTCTTATTAATCATCATATCACCAATTATATTTTACCACATTTTTTCGCTTTATAAATAACAAGTTCTTCTTTTATCTCATTTCGCAAGTTTACTAAAGCATAAGTATTGATGATTGCCAGAAGTGCAACCAATAAATCGACGATCTTCCAAAGTACGCCCGATGATACGATCGAACCTAAAAATAAAATCAACAAAGTAAATAACTTTAAAAATAATAAATAAATTGGCTTCATCTTGATAAACAGATACTTTAAACTTGATTCTCCATAATAATAACCAGTTAAAATGGTCGAAAAAGAAAATAAAACAATACTTAAAAACACGACCCAAGTACCAATATTTCCTAGATGAAATTGAAAAGCATATTGTGTAATTTCAATTCCATTGATGTCCCCTAGTACTAATTCTGTATAATTAGAAGTCAAAATGATAAAGGCTGTCGCCGTACAAATGAGTAACGTTGTAATATAAATTCCAATCATTTGAACAAATCCCTGACTGGAAGGATCACCACTATCCGTCGTAGAAGAAGCAATACTACCAGTTCCCAAGCCTGCCTCGTTCGAAAATAAACCTCTTTGGATACCAATGATAAAAGTAGGAATAAAACCACTGAAAAAAGATTTAAATTGGAATGCTCCCTTAACAATACTCCATAAGATAGATGGCATAAGTTGAATATTGATACATATTATATAGAAAGCTACCAATAAATATAAAAGAGTCATAACAGGGACAATTTTACTGGTTGCATCAGCAATTTTCTTCACACCACCAAAAATAATCAACGCCGTAAGTATGACAATACAAATGCCTACAATCATAGGATCGATGGGAATCATTTCTTCGATCGATTTTACGATGGTATTAGACTGAATTCCTAAAAATCCTCCAATATAACTGATCAATATCAAAATTGCATAAATGCTACCTAACGTTTTATTTCCTAATCCTTTCTTTATATAATAAGAAGGTCCTCCTTTATAAACATCACCTTGATCTTTTTCTTTATAAATAATTCCTAATACAGTTTCACAATAAGCATTAATGGCTGATAAAATAGCAATAACCCACATCCAAAAAATACTCCCCACTCCACCCAGATAGATGGCAAGAGCAACTCCAGCTATACTTCCAACCCCAATTCGTCCAGCCAAAACCATCATAAGTGCTTGAAAAGGACTAATACCAGTTCCTTCTTTTTTTTTGAATAAATTTCGAATCATTTCGATCACATTAAATTGAATAAATCCTAATTGATAACTAAAATAAAGACTAGAAAGTAAAATCATAGCAGTCGCAATTGCCCATAAAATTTGATTTAAAATTGTAAGCATAGAGTATCACCAATTTTAGTATAAAACTTATTTCTGTCAAAAAAAGGCGAAAGAAAAAGTAGAGATTATTTCTCTACTACATATTCCATTAACCAAGCATCTTGCCAAATACCTTCATGAAGCTCATGAGCACGTAATCGTTTTTTCTTATGAAATCCTGATTTTTCATAACAGCGAATAGAACGAGTATTGAAAACAAGTGGATCCAAAACTACATAATCGATCGTAGATGGGATCGTATTTAAATAAAGCGTAATAAATTTTGTCCCTAATCCGTGATTCCATAAAGAAGGAACACCAATAAATAAATCAATTCCCATAACATTCAAATCATCAGAATATCCATATTCTTGATATTCCAAAGAGTCTAATAAATAACTCTGCATATAACCTATTGGCTCTCCTTGATATTCTAAAATCATTCGATTAATGGGATCAGAATTATAAAATTTTCTTTCGATATCTGCATCATGAAAGGTTTGATCTCTTCCTTCGTAATAAGCTAATACTTCGGGATCAGTAAGCCATTTAAGCAAGTATTTTTTATCGTCTTTCGTGAGGCTTCGAATCTTCGTGTCCATCTAACACATTCGCCATTTCTACAAAGATTTCAATAGGAAGTTGTTCTGCACGAACACTGAGATCAAGATGATACTTTTTTAACACGGACTCAATTAATTCCAAATGATAAAGACCATTTAAATTATTACGTAACGTTTTTCTTTTTTGTTTAAAACTGTTACGAACCAAATCAAAAAATAACGATTCATTTTGAATTTCATAAGATGTTTGCTTCCGTACTAATTCTAAGACAATACTATCGACATTAGGTTTTGGCAAAAAAACATTACGGCTGATATCCAATATTTTTTTTACATCAAAATAATAGTGTAAATAAACCGATAAAGAATTATAATCTTTCGTACCAGGAACGGCCTTAAAACGATCCCCTACTTCTTTTTGAACCATAATGACTAACTTTTGAACAGGAATTCCTTCTTCAATTATTTTCATAATAATCGGAGTTGTAATATAGTAAGGAAGATTGGCTACAACATATAGTTGATCATATTCATAATCTTGTAGATCATCTAACACATTTGCTTTTAAAAAATCTTCATAAATAACACGTACATTATCAAATTCATGTAGTGTTTCTTCTAAAACAGATTTTAAACTAGTATCGATTTCATAACATAATACTTGTTTTGCTTCTAATCCTAAATAATAAGTAAGAGATCCCGCTCCAGGTCCTATTTCTAAAACCAAAGTATTTTTATCAATACCAGCTTTATTCATGATAGCACGTATAATATTTTCATCAACGATAAAATTTTGGCCAAAATTCTTTTTCAAATTAAAACCATGTTTTTCTAATAACAATTGGATTTTTTTAGGTGAATATTCCATATGATTCCCCTTCCATAAAACTATATAGAGAATAACATGTCTTCATTGGATAGTCAAGTAAGAAAGGTAATAAAAAGAGGCTTACCAGCCCCATCTTTGTACACTAAATTTCACATTTCGACTGGTTGCATTTCCTTCACGAGCAGCCGCCTGTGATTCAAACGCTAAATCCATCCATACTTGACCTTCAGCCCAAGCATTTCTCATCGAACTACCACTATCTAATACAACCCCATAAAAAGGTTCCATAATTCCATTGTCAACAAGTACGATCGTTCCACAAGGAAACTTGTTATTGGCAGCTGCCAAAATACGAACTTCTCCATACTCGTCATCTTGATAGTAAATTCCATCGTTAATCAAACTATGATTTGTACGATCCTTAGTAAAACAAGCAACATTTCCAACTGCACTACAACCTGGACAATCTGGACCATAGCCTGTTAATCTTCCAACATATTCACCATAATCCCCAGTACCGACTTCGATGACCTCAGTAACAGGACTAATTAAAACCTTTTCTTCATTGGTTTCTTTATCCGTATAAGTCAAACCATCGACACCTTCCACTAATGTTCTTTGAACGTTAGAAGGAAGACTGGAATTATAATTGTACTCTGTATCATGTTCGATAACCGTATTCACGACATTTAAATTTTTACTTTCATTTTGATTACTAACTACCGTCTCTTGTTCATCCGTATTGATCAAACCGAACAAAGACGCTGTCGAAACAATAATTAAGCTCAACCATTTACCTACTGCTTGCAGTAAATATATATTCATTTCTTTCACCTCATATTTGTTTCACATCAAAATCTTATCATAATTCACTATCTAAGTCAAATTGGGAAATAGCGTTTTTCGTTGTCTCTTCCAAGACTTTTTCTTGGGAAATATTTTTAATTTCCGCTATTTTCTGGGCAACATAATAGATATTATAAGGCTCATTGCGCGTTCCACGATATGGTTCCGGAGTCAGATAAGGAGAATCGGTTTCCAATAACAAGGAAGAAATTGGTATTTCCCGAACCACTTCTACTAGTCTATGAGCATTTTTGAATGTCACGACTCCACCAATTCCTAGCTTCACTCCTAATTTTACAAAATTCCATGCCATTTCCAAACTAGAACTATAGCAATGCATCACGCATTTCATTTCCTCAACATGATGTTCTTTTAAAATATCATAAGTATCCTGAATAGCATCACGACTATGAATCACGATCGGCTTATGATATTTTTGTGCTAATGTGATTTGTTCGATAAAAATATTTTTTTGAAGTTCTTTATCGAACCCTTCATAGTGATAATCAAGTCCTATTTCACCAATACCAACAATCTTAGGATTCTCCAGTTGTTTTTCGATCCATTCGATGTTCTCTTTATTATATTCGTCTACCTCACTTGGGTGAATACCAATCGTCCCATAAATATTAGGATACTTTTTACAAAGTTCGATGACTTCATAATTGGACTGCATATCAGCCCCACTTACTATCATGATATTCTTGTCCATTCTCTTTATGACATTTTCTAAATCCGGATAATCTTTCTTACTTAAATGGCAATGGGTATCAATCATCATATTATCACCTCAATAAAAAAATTATACCACACACAAGGTATAATTTTCTATGACTTCCTCTTAAGATAAATTAATCTGATCACACAACAGATGATGAAAGCTAAATAAAGCATATCAATCATTTCAAATTTTGCCAGTAGACTCCCCACTATGATTAATGATAATGCTAGTAAAACCAATACAACACACATCGTATCGTTTTTCTTTTCCGTCACCATACAATCTCCCTCTAGCATCTTTTATCACGACAATACCAATATACCACGAAAATCCAAGAATATGAAAAGAAAGCCATCTAAAACTTTCGACATTTTACAACATTTGACAAGATAATAAAAAAGAAGGCCTTTCTAAGCACCTTCTTTTTCGTGATAAGCCTCAATTTCTTGTAACTTCTTTTCTTTATCGATACGAGCAAAAAGTGGCTCTGGACGATTTAAAATAATTCCATAATCAAGTCCTTTAAAAGTATCTAACGAATCAACATAACGATTTTCTGTATTAAGTTGATGGAAGATAGCATTTGCAGTATCTGGCAAAAAGGCTTGCAGCAAGACCGCACCATGACGAATCGATTCTAAAAGATTATAAAGAACTGTCGCTAATCGTTCCTTCTTCGTTTCATCTTTTGAAAGCGTCCAAGGCGTTGTTTCATCAATATATTTATTACATCTTCTAAAAATTTCAAAAATTTCATCGATCGCATCGGCAATACGTAACTCATTCATATGAACTTCTACTTTTTTAGGTGTTTCCAACACTAAATTAATTAATTCTTGGTCGATCGGTTCCATTTCTTTTGGTTCCAGCACGACCCCTTCAAAATATTTATGACTCATACTGATAGTACGATTCACTAAATTCCCTAAAATATTAGCTAAATCAGAATTAATTCTTTCAATCAACAACTCGTAAGTAATTGTTCCATCACTAGAAAAAGGAATTTCGTGTAGTAAATAATAACGAACGGCATCGACTCCAAATAAATTGACAAGTTCGTCTGCATATATGATATTTCCTTTCGACTTACTCATCTTATCATTTCCTGTCAATACCCAAGGATGACCAAAAATTTGTTTTGGGAGTGGTAAATCAAGTGCCATCAACATGATTGGCCAATAAATAGTATGGAAACGTAAAATATCTTTTCCAATCAAATGAATGTCAGCTGGCCAATACTTTTTAAATTCTTCACTAGAGTTTCCGTCGACATCATAACCCAAAAAAGTAATATAGTTGCTTAAAGCATCAATCCAAACATAGATTACATGCTTATCATCGAAGGTTACAGGAACTCCCCAATCAAATGATGTTCTAGATACACAAAGATCCTGTAGACCTGGTTTTATAAAGTTATTCATAATTTCATTCTTACGGCTTTCTGGTTGAATAAAATCTGGATGTTCCTCGATATATTGTTCCAATCGTTTCGCATAATTATCTAGCTTAAAGAAATAAGCTTCTTCACTTGCTACATGGACTTCTCTACCACAATCTGGACACTTTCCATCGACTAATTGACTTTCCGTAAAGAAGGATTCACAAGGAGTACAATAAAGTCCTTCATATCTTCCTTTATAAATATCTCCTTGATCATATAATTTTTTAAAGATCTTTGCTACCATCTCTTTATGAGCAGGATTACTAGTTCTAACAAATTTATCATAACTTGTATTCATGACATCCCAAATACGACGTACTTCTAATGCAACTTCATCGACAAATTCTTGTGGATCCTTCCCTTGTGCTTGCGCTTTTAATTGAATCTTCTCACCGTGTTCGTCTGTTCCCGTCTGAAAATAAACATCGTAACCTAATAATCTCTTATAACGTGCAATCGCATCTGCTAAAACAATCTCATAAGTATTTCCAATATGAGGTTTTCCAGAAGTATAAGCAATTGCCGTTGAAATATAAAACTTCTCTTTCATCATAACACTCTCCTTTGTTATTTTTATAAATAAGATCAACTAGTATAATACATAATATTAAAATTCTGAAAAAAGGAACCTATCATCACATCCGTTTTCCTCGCCAAATATATTCTTCCCTCTTTCTCATTACGATCATCCTCCTTAATAAAAAAATCACATCCTATAAGGACGTGATGACGTGGTACCACCTTAATTTATGTACGACAGACGCAATTCTTCGTACACCTTATTATTTAACGCATAAATACGGATTAATCTACTAGTGATACTCATCGACTAATCGATTCCAGAATCATTCGAAGTTTTCCAATCTCGTTTGCTTTCACCTAACCAAACTCTCTAAAGAGATCTTTCAACTCTTCTTTCCTTCAACATCTTTAAACTGGCTGTATTATAACATATATCATTTTATTCTTCAAGATGTTTTGCTAAAAATTGAGCAGCTATCCCAGCAATTTTACCATCAGAGTCAGTAATACTTTCTTCTTCCGAAAAAATAATAACAGCTCCAGCTGGATCTCCACTTACTACGATCGTACTGATAACATAAGTTCCCAATTCCTTCTCATTATTCGTAATCTCTAATTCCTTTTCAAACTTTTCGATCAAAGATTCACGACGATATATTGATTTTTCTAACTTTTCACTAATATTCTTTCCTAAATATTTCTTTTTTAAATTACCGGTTGCTGCAATTACTTTATCCGTATCAATAATGAAAACATTATGCTTCGTAAAAGCATAGATAGAATCCGTAAAATCCTGAGCAAAATCCTCGATTTTATTCATAAGAGAATATTTTTTCAATAGGATATTTTCTTTATCGTCAATATAAATTTCTAAACTTTCTCCCTCTTTGATACGCAATGTTTTACGAATTTCTTTCGGAATTACAATTCTTCCAAGTTCATCAATTCTTCTAACCACACCAGTTGCTTTCATAAAAACCTCACTTTCTATCCATATTTTGTCTAAAATAGATAAATTTATACTTGAGAATTGGAAAAATGTGCTATAATATCTATACTATTTGGCATTTTAAAAAGGAGGCAGTAAATTTGAAAAAAATATACGTTTTTGGTCACAAAAAACCAGATACCGATAGTGTAACATCATCGATCGCACTATCTTATTTAAAACAATGCTTAGGAATGAATACAGAACCAAGAGTTCTGGGAGATATCAATAATGAAACAAAATTTGTCTTAGAATATTTTCAAGTTCAACAACCAAAATATTTAAATGACGTAAAATTGCAAATTAAAGATTTAAATTATCGCCGTGGATATTTCATCAGCAACAAAGAATCAATTTTAAAAGGATTCCAATATATGAGTGAAAAAGGAATCAGTACGATTCCTGTCGTCGATGATAATAAAAAGTTTGATGGTGCCCTCGCCATGAAAGATATTGCAAGAAATCAAATTAGCGGAGATTACGAACGTTTATTTACTTCCTATGATCATATTATCGAAACATTAGATGGAGAAGAGATCTTACGTTTCGATGATGAAATCGATGGTGAATTGCTAGTTGCTTCTTTTAAAAGTACAACATTTATTGAAAATGTAAATATTACCGAAAGAACCATTTTAATTGTTGGGGACCGCCATAGTATCATTGAATATGCTGTTGAAAGTGGAGCTAAATTATTGATTATAACCGGTAATCATCAAATCAAAGAAAAACACATCGAAATTGCTCGACAAAATAAAGTAAATATTATTCGTACTCCTCATAGTAGTTTTGATACATCGATTCATGTCGGATTAAGTAATTATATTAAAACCATCAAATATACTCATGATCTACTATGTTTTGATGAAGATCGTGATGTTAACGATCTTATTGAAGCATCTAATAAAACAAGGTTTAGTTACTATCCAATTGTCGATAAAAAGAACAATTGTTTAGGACTATTGAAATTGGCAGATTTACAAGATCGATCACCAAAAAAAGTAATTCTTGTCGATCACAATGAATATGCGCAAAGTGTTGATGGTATCGAAGAAGCAGAAATTTTAGAAGTTGTCGATCACCATAAAATCGGCAATATCGGTACCACTCTTCCAATCAATTTTCGTAATATGCCAGTTGGTAGTACTAATACGATTCTCTACTTACAATTTCAAGAAAATCATATCAAAATTCCAAAACAAATTGCTGGATTAATGCTATCTGGTATCATCTCTGATACATTACTCTTAAAATCACCAACAACAACAGAATTGGATAAAAAAGCATTAAAAGAACTTGCCAAAATTGCAGAAATCGATTATCAAACATATGGTATGGAAATGTTCAAAAAAGGTTCTTCGATCAAAGGAAAAACCAAAGAAGAAGTTCTTTATACCGATTTTAAAAATTTTGAAATTGATAATAAGAAAGTAGGAATTGGACAAATTAATACCATGGATATTACCGAATTTTTAAACGAAAAAGAAGAATATCGTAATTTGATTAATAAAGTGGCCTCTCAAAATGAATATTATATTGTAGCTTTATTTGTAACGGATATTATCCACAATGGATCTTATATTTTCTATAATGATAGCGCACAAGATACTCTCGATAATTGTTTTGGGGAACCAAATATCGAACAAGGAACTTACCTAGATGGTTATGTTTCACGTAAAAAACAAATCATTCCTGCGATCATGCGAATTATGGAAAGAAAATAAGTAAAAAAGAACATATGAAATCATATGTTCTTTTTATTTATTGATCAGTAATATAAGGATTCAATCGTTATTTTGAAATTGCCTTTTCTAAGACCTCCATCAAATCAATTAAATAATAAATAAAATGCTTATCCAATTTAATAGTGTCTAATATAATACTGAGTCTTCCCAATTTCATTGAGAAACGAAACATACGAGAAATACGATTTGCCTCCATAAACAATAACTCGCCATCTACTTTTTCGGTTAATTCCTTAGACAAAACAATTTCAACAAAGTTTTTCGTTTGATTAACCTTTTGAATATTAAGTTTATGCGCTAGTTTCTCAAACCATTCTTCATACATATAAATCAATAAACTTTCGCTGATCGTTCCAAAACGATCTTCCAATTCCTGTTTTGTCTCATATAATTTCTCGTAAGAATCAATTTGATTGATCTTCTTATGAATTTCAATTTTTAATTCTTCTTCCGTTACATAATCATCACTAATTGTCGTTTCAACATCCAATAGTGGTTGTACATCTGGTTCTTCCTCTTTAATCTCTTTTCCTTTCAATCTGGCAATTTCTTCATTCAACATATTGAGAAATAATTCCATTCCCACACTATCCACAAAGCCAGCTTGTTCACTTCCTAGAATATCACCAGCCCCGCGAATGGACAAGTCACGCATAGCGATCGCAAAACCACTTCCCAACTCTGTAAAATCTTTAATAACTTTTAATCTTTTGGTAGCAATCTCACTCAAAATACGTCCTTTATCATACATAAGATAACAATAAGCAATTTTATTACTTCTTCCCACTCGACCACGAATTTGATATAGCTGAGAAAGACCAAAATGATCTGCATCCATGATAATTAACGTATTCACATTCGGAATATCAATACCTGTTTCGATGATGGTCGTACATAGTAAAACGTCATATTCATGATTCGTAAATTTCATCATCACTTCTTCAATTTCGTTTTTACTCATACGACCATGTGCAAAAATCATACGAGCTTCTGGAACCAAACGACTTAACTCTTCCATTTTCAGTTCCATATCATCAATATGATTGTAAAGAATAAAAACTTGACCTTGACGAGATAGTTCTTTATATATTGCATCTCTTATGATTTGTTGATTTTCTGCGAGCACATAAGTTTGAACCGGATAACGATTGATGGGCGCTGTTTCGATCAATGATAAATTACGAATACCCGTCATCGACATTTGCAAAGTTCTTGGAATTGGAGTTGCTGACAAGGTAAGAACATCAATATTATTCTTGTATTGTTTAATTTTTTCTTTATGCTTGACACCAAAGCGTTGTTCTTCATCGATTACTAACAAACCTAAATCTTTAAATTTGACATCATCACTTAAAATACGATGCGTCCCAATGACCACATCGATCGTCCCTTTTGAAACTCCCTCCAATATTTTCTTCGTTTCTTTAGAGGTTACAAAACGATTCAAAAGAGCAATATTCACAGGAAAAGAGCGAAAACGATCAATTGCATTTTGATAATGTTGACTAGAAAGAATAGTGGTAGGACAAAGAAAAGCAACTTGTTTTCCCGATAAAACGGCCTTCATAATTGCACGAAAAGCTACCTCGGTCTTTCCAAAACCAACATCACCACACAAAAGACGATCCATCGGATGAGGACTTTCCATATCTTTTTTGATTTCTTCCGTCACTTTTAATTGATCAGCTGTCTCCTGATATTCAAATTCTCTCTCAAAGCGAAGTTGATCTTCATCATCTTTTTGAAAAGCAAAACCTGGAGTCGATTCTCTTATCGCATATAATTTCAAAAGCTCTCCAGCAATATCTTCGATTTTCTTTTTGACACGAAGCTTCGTTTTCTCCCACTCTGTACTTCCCAATTTATTCAATTTTGGAATCGCACCATCACTGGCCGAATATTTGCTGATCAATTCGATTTTCTCAACAGGAATGTATAAACGATCACCATCTTTGTATTCAATATTTAAATAATCCTTTTTTAGCCCATTCTTCGTTAACGTTCGAATACCACAATATCGTCCAATACCATGAGCAACATGAACAACATAATCACCTAAATTTAATTTAGTAATATCACGTATCTTCGTTCCAAATTTAAATTTCGTTTTATATTGTGTATTACCATCTTTCTTATTAAATAATTCTCGTTCACTGATAACCACATAATTTTCAAATTGAAAACCACTTTGAATATTTTTGATAATGATATTAATTTGATTTGGAATAATTTCATCCTCATTCGTCAAAAGTAGATGTTCATTTTCTAAATCATCGACTAACTTATTCGCTTTATATCGATTACTAAGACAAATGACAACTGTCTTCTTTTCCTTTAAATAACGATTTAATCTTTCACTAATTTCTTGCGCGGAACCTTTAAAAACTTCAATTTCGCGAGAATCATATTTTTGTGTATTAAATACGCCATTTACAATATTGTCAAAATTCATAAGATAAAAAGGCTGTTTTGGAAAAATAGATTGGAAATCATTCATATATTTTGTATCGCCAGGAAATCCTTGACTAATACTATATTGCATCATTTCATCTAATAATAATTGATATCCTACTTCGATCTGATTGTAATCGATAAAAGCTACAAAATCAGAATGTAAATAAGCAAGAATATTTGTTACTTTCGTATAGCTTGGTAAATCCTTTTGTTTTAAATTAAAATGATCGAGTGATTGATCTGTCAAAAATTCTGTATTTGGATAGATCGTTACTTCCGATAACGTATTAAGAGTCAATTGCGTATCAACATCAAATTCACGAATCGAATCAATTGTATCCCCCCAAAATTCAATACGAATTGGAGTGGGAGAACTAATAGGAAAAATATCAACAACATATCCACGTACTGCCATCTCCCCGGTTTTGTTTACTAAAGTTTCTCGCACATATCCCATTTGAAATAACTGATCAATCAAATCCTCAGGAGCATAATCATGATTTACTTGAAGACGCAACAAATTTTTTTGATAAACTTCAGGAAATGGTAAATAACGCAGATATCCCATTAGATTAGTCACGACGATTCGCGGTCTTCCATCAAGTAAAGCATTCATACTTTCCAATCGCGTAATTTTAAATTCTGGACTAATAGCTAATGCTTCACTCGTCAAAAAATCATCCATTGGAAAAAATAAAACATCTTTCGTATAACTACAAATCGCATCATAAAAACGATTCGCCTCATATAACGAATTAGTAACCACTAACATAGATTCCTTCAATTGTTCAAATCGTTCTGCTAAATATAATGCTTTTAATTCATCCGTAAGTCCAATGACACCATTGCACTTTTTGTCAAAAGTAAAAGTATCTTTAAAAATCTTCATCACGATTCCTCCTTTCTAAGCGCCAAAAAATGATACTTTAGGTATCATGGTATATGATTATATTTACTCATCAATTCTAAAAATGATATCTGTAAATAATCATCTAAAACTTCTAGCAAAAATTGAAATTCTTCTTTCAAAACTTTTTGGTCTTCCACACTAAATTTTCCCAATACATAGTCAGCAGTATCCATATTTTTGTCATGAGAAATACCAATTTTTAATCTTTTATACTCCTGAGTTCCAAGATGTAACTCGATATTTCTTAAACCATTATGTCCCCCACAACTACCTTTTTGTTTTAATTTATAACGTCCAATTGGAAGATCTAAATCATCGGAAATAACAAGCAGATCAGAAACAGGAATTTTATAAAATTTCATAATATCAACGACTACTTCACCTGATAAATTCATATATTTTTGTGGTTTCAATAATATTACTTTTTCATCGCCAATATATCCTTCTGCATATAGGCCACTCATCTTACTTTTCGTAAATTCTAAATGATGACGTTGCGCAAAAAGATCGAGTAACATAAATCCCACATTATGACGTGTTTTCTCATATTCGCGTCCAGGATTTCCCAATCCTACTATCAATTTCATTCTATCACCTAATCCTTATGATAAATCTGATATACTTCATTCTTATTCATATTTCTTTCTTTCGCAACTAATTTAATGGCATCTTTATTAGTATAGCCTTCTTTTATATATAGATTAACATGCTCGATCACACTTAAATTGTCGAATGTTTTTTGTTCATGATTTCCATCCACTACAATAACAAATTCTCCCTTAGCACCTACGACCTCTTTTTCTACTTCAGAAATCGTTCCACGATATACTTCTTCAAATTTCTTGCTTATTTCCCGGGAAATAGAAATCTGACGATCTCCTAACACTTTTTTCATTAAAACTAGTGTTTTTTCAAGTCGATGAGGCGCTTCATAGAATATTAGTGTATAAGGTACACTTTTGATTTTTTCTAATTCTTTCTCTCGTTTACTATCTTTATTGTTTAAAAATCCATAAAATAGAAAAGGCTGTGGATTTAAACCGGACATAATAAGTGCTGGAATAAGTGCCGTTGCTCCAGGAAGTCCAACTACATTATAACCGTGATTGATTGCTACTGCAGCAAGATCATATCCTGGATCACTAATAACCGGTGTTCCTCGATCACTAACAACCGCTACATCATAACCGCCCTCTAAATAAAAAAGTAACTTATCACTATTCAATTCTTCATTAAATTTATGACTAGCAATTAATTTCTTCTTAATATTAAAATGATGTAACAATAAAGAAGTAACTCGTGTATCTTCTGAAAAGATCACTTCTACTGTTTCTAACACTTTTATTGCTCGATACGTCATATCTTCCATATTCCCGATCGGAGTAGGTACCAAATAAACGGTTGGCGTATCATTATAGCTCTTTTGCGACATATCATCATCTCGATTCAAAATATTCTTTTATTTGATCTGTATAAGATCCATCTTCATTATGAGAATAAAGTGGAGAAAGAATTTTTAATCCTGGTTTACCATTTTTTCTTCCTTCCACCAACAATATATTAGCATCTTTTCCTGATTTTGGATAAACAAATTGAATTTTTTTTGGTTCAATATTATATTTTCTCATCATTTCTAATATCGACACTAATCTTTCAGGCCTATGAACAAGTGCTAAAACACCATTATTCTTTAGTAATTTACGACTAATTTTCATGATATCTTCCAGTTCTAGCTGGTATTCATGGCGTGCAGATGTCTTCGCCTCATTATCGTTAACTAAAGAAGTCTTAGAATATGGAAAATAAGGGGGATTACAAGTAATGCAATCAAAAGTATCTGTTTCGGTCATTTTGCTATATTCTTTAATATCTGCACAAACAATTTCAATTTGTGATTCTAAATGATTTAGTTTGACACTTTCCTGTGCCAATTGAAAAGATTCTTCTTGAATTTCGACACCAATTATTTTAGCATTCGTTTTCGTAGATAAAATTAAAGGAATAGGCGCATTACCTGTTCCAATATCCAATATTTTATGAATACGCGAATTCAGAGTAATAAAATTAGGTAACAAAACCGAATCCAAAGAAAAGCGAAACATATCTTTTCTCTGCACAATTTTTAAATTTTCGTATCCAAGCAGATAATTAACATTTTTCATCTAGTAAAACCTCAACATCTCCAAAGTTTGGGACCAGTACATGATATTTGCGATTTAATATATCAATACTAGAAACCGTTCCCTCTCCTTTTTCAGTTTCTACTTTAGTACCGATTTTGGGCATTCCTTTACGAGAGGCAGTATAATTATCATCCTCATATTTTAAACAACATAAAAGACGTCCACATACTCCATTAATTTTGGATGGATTTAACGCAATGCTTTGATTTTTTGCCATATTGATCGATACAGAGTCAAACTCAGATAAAAAGCTAGCACAACAAAGTTGACGTCCACAAATTCCCATTCCACCAATTTCCTTAGCCTTGTCACGAACACCAATCTGACGAAGTTCAATTCGCGTATGATAAATAGACGCTAAATCACGCGCTAATGAACGAAAATCAACACGACTATCAGCAAGAAAATGAAACAGTAATTGTTCACGTTCAAAAGTAAAGCTGGAATCGATGATATACATTTTTAAATTATATTTTTGAATCAATTCACGGCATTTTTTTATTGCCTCTTTTGCATCTTCTAAGTTTTTATTATGTTTCTGTCGATCTTTTTTGGTTGCCAAACGAACGATATTTTTCAAGGGCAACTTTAATTTTTCTTCTTCAATTTCAATCATATCTTCTTCAACTTGTCCAAATTGTAAGCCACGATCAGTTTCTACAATAACAGCATCCTGTTTTTTTAAAGATAAATTTCCAGGAGAAAAATAATATATTCTTCCTTTTGGCTTAAATGAAATTCCTACTACTTTTAACATTTTTTACCTCCCTTCAAATGATAAGATCAACTTGTCCATCATTAGATTAATATTAGCATTTACTTTTATTTCTTTTTGCTTTTCTAATAAAATATTAATTTTTGAACTAACTGATTCAATCGTATTTTTATCCGAATGAGCCATTCTTATGATTGTATCTTCATACGATTTCATCACTTCAATTGGACGATCCAATAAAACATTCATAATATCTTTATAAATAATAATCATAATTTCAAAAGCTTGGGCAATACTTTCCTTATCTTTGAAAACATCAAACCACATATGATTCATATATAATAATACTTCTTTGCCATGTTTTTCATAGTAATCGACAAATTTGATTATTTTTTCAATTTTTTCAACATTTTTTTCATCCTGTATATAATTTTGCAAAGATACTTCATTATCCATTAAAATACTACCAATTCGAAATAGCGTTTCATTCTCTGTATGGTAATGATCTAGCATTTCTTTCATCTGCATTTTTCCAAATGATATAATCTGACAACGTGATACGATTGTATTCAATAATTGATACAAATTATCGGTAAGTAAAATAGCAATAATATTTTCTTCTGGTTCTTCTAAAAATTTTAAAATCGAATTAGCGGCAGCCGTATTCAATTTTTCAGCATGATTAATAATATATATTTTTTTATTTGCTTCCACCGACTTTTTACTAAATTCTTCCTGCAACTCTTCTAATTGTTCTTTCTTAATCCAAAGTCCATCTGGCTCGATAATTTTAAGTTCGGTAAAGTTTCCATCATCGATTCTTTGGCATTGTGTACAATTACCACAATCCTTCAAATTAGTCAAATGATTAGGACAAAGTAAAAACTTTGCAAATGCTAAAGCGATATCCATTTGTCGTGGATATCCTTTCGTTTCAAATAAATAAGCATGAGAATTACGATTTTTGATAACCGCATTTTTTAAAATACGATACACGATAGGTTGCAAATCCTTATAATCATCTAACATATATTTCACTTCCTCAAAAGACTACCAATAGTATCACAATAAACGATAATAAAGCTGGTAATCCTAAAATAGTAAGTGCTGATACAGTAATGATATTGATTGGAACCATCAAATTTAATGGCGATACAATCAGATTATAACCATATAATACAAAAGCACTAAAAACTACTTTTTTTAATATATGAAATAATTTCTTTAATATCGTTTTCATAATATTCACCCATAATATTTTATGAGTCTAATGTTGTTTTATGAACGAGAAATTTTTTTGCGATCTTCGAGTGCCATCTCCAAAGTAAGAGAATCGATATATTCCATATCAGCCCCCAGAGGAACCCCGTGAGCAATCTTGGAGACAATAACATTCATACCTTCTAATTTTTTTAAAATATAAAGAGCAGTTGTTTCTCCTTCAATACTTGGTTTAACAGCAATAATCACTTCTTTGATATCATGATCTTCAATTCTTTTAATAAGAGTATCGATATTAATATCATCAGGATTAATACCATCTAACGGTGAAATCAATCCATCTAACACATGATAGTCTCCATGATAGGTTCCTACCTTTTCAAAAGAGATAACATTTTTCGGTTCTTCTACTACACAGATAGTTTGATGATCTCTTGTATTATCTTTACAAATTTCACAAACATCATCTTCCGATAAATTATTGCAAATTTTGCATCGTTTTATCTTCGTTTTCACATCTCGCACAGATTCGGCAAAAAGTTCAGATATATTGTCATCTAATTCCATACAAGCCAAAGCATATCTTTCAGCTGTTTTCTCTCCAATACCGGGAATTTTTTTAAAGCATTCGATCAAATTACGAATATATTTAGGATATCCCATCAAAATAATCCTGGCATTCCTTGGGTAAATTTACCCATTCTTTTTTCTGTTTCTTGATCCACTTGCTTTGCTGCATTATTTACAGCGACAACTAACATATCTTCAATCATTTCAATATCGTCTTTCTCCAAACTATCAGCATCAATTTTCACTTTTAAAAGTTCTTTTTTACCATTCATCTGAACGCTAATCATAGAACTTTTCCCCTCAAAAATCATTTTATCGATAGTATCTTTCTCGTTCATCATATCTTTTTGCATTTTTTGTGCTTGTCTCATCATTGCTTGTATATTCATTTTATTCCTTCTTTCTTATTCATAATGTACTAAATCACCAAATAATGATTCGATTTCATTTTTATCATTTTCTTCTTCATCTTTAAAAAGATCATTCAAATCGATTGTTTCTTCTTCGTATTCATATTTTTTCGTTTTATTATTAAATTCGTTTTTGATTTTATCCCATTCATTTATGTCAGTCGAAATAGCATGATATTTCTTATGAAAAACCTTTTCTAAAACTGCATCAATATTTATAAGCGATTGGTTAAAAATTTCCGATAGTCGCTCATTTGGAAAAACATAAACCAAATAATCATTTCCAATAGCTTTCAATGTTCCATCCAAAATCATGGACACCCACTCTGAATAATCGGCATCTAAAAGATAAGTATGTAACAACTCTGACTGTTTTTTAAATTCAAGTAATTCTCTTTTATTAAAACTTGCTAAAGCATTATTGATTCGAATTGCTTTCAGCTTTTTCAATTCTTCAATTTTAGTTTCATCAAAAACTTTTCCCGGGAAATATTTAATGGTCGTTTTTGATGATACTTCATTTTTAATTTCTGAGTTAGAGGAATCAGATGATAAATTTAAAGTTGAACTGCGTTTTGTTTTCAGCTCGATAGTTGTTTTTTCATTTTGATCATCATTAAGCGCCTTTTTTTCATGTTTTTTCAAGGAATTTTCTTTTTGCGTATCAGATACGTTAATTAGTTTTTTTTCACTATTTAATTGTTTAATAATCGATAATTCTAATATCATTTTAGGATTATTAGATAATTTCATGTCATTAAGCGCTAAATTAAACTCATGAATCATCCCCAATAAATTTTCTGATTCAATTTGATCTTTTAGTTCAAGATAAATTGGCAAATTCATTTGATTATTTTCGAAATATTTTGGTACTACTTTACTCAGCAATAAATTTCTCAAAAACAAAATAATTTCTTCTGTCAATTTAACTAAATTTTTACCACTATCATTACATTGATCAATCATTTCAAACAGTTCTTGAATATTTTTATGAATTAAGCTTTTGACCAAAAACTGTATTTCTTTTTGAGTTAATGTTCCATTCACATCATGAACATTCTTAACGGTAATTGTTTGATTATCTTCCACATAAGAAATAACTTGATCTAACATGCTGATAGAATCCCTCATACCACCATCGGATAATCTAGCAATTTCTAAAAGAGCATCTTGATCGATCTTAATATTTTCTTGTTCTACAATATAATGTAATCGTTGAACCAGGTTATTTTCACTAATCTTTTTAAAATCAAAGCGTTGACAACGTGACAATATAGTTGTTGGAATTTTATGAGGATCTGTTGTTGCCAAGATAAAAATGATATGGGCTGGAGGTTCTTCCAATGTTTTCAATAATGCATTGAAAGCCCCTACTGTAAGCATATGTACTTCATCAATGATATAAACTTTATATTTACTAGAAGCGGGAACTAAATTCACTTTACTCTTTAATTCTCTTATTTCATCGACTCCATTATTAGAAGCAGCATCGATTTCAATAATGTCTGTCGTTTGTTTATTATTGATTTGTGTACAACTAACACATTCATCACAAGGGATAAATCCATTTAAATTTGTACAATTAACAGTTTTAGCCAAAATTTTCGCAACACTAGTTTTCCCAGTACCTCTTGGACCAGTAAACAAGTATGCATGACTTAATTTATTATGAGTTATTTCGTTTTTTAAAGTTTTAACAATCACATCTTGTCCAACTACATCATCAAATGTGGAAGGTCGATATTTTCGATACAATGCTTGGTACATATAATCACCCCACGTCTATTTCATTATAGCATTTTTCCTTTGATAATAAAAGGAGTTAAACAAAATTTAACTCCTTTTATTTTTAAAAAAATTCTTTAATAACAGTTGTGATTCTGATTCACAAACACCTTTTTTTACCATAACATTATGATTATTTTTTTTATTATTTAGAACTTGATCAATACTTTCAACAAAGCCAAACTTTTCACTTGCAGTTGCATAAACTAAAGTTTTGATTCTGCTCTGAAGAATAGCTCCAGAACACATTAAGCATGGTTCTAACGTAACATATAAAACACAATCGTCGAGATGCCATGTTTTTAACTTTTTGCAAGCCTTTTCTATAGCAATAATTTCCGCATGTTTTGTAGCAATTTGTTTACATTCTTTCAAATTATGAGCACGAGCTATTATTTTATTATTTTTTACGATCACTGCTCCTACAGGAACATCACCTTTTTTATAAGATTTTTTTGCTTCTTTTAAAGCTTCTATCATATATTTTTCATTCATACTATCACCAAACATATAAAAAAGGCACACACATTCAGAGGTTTCTGAGGCTGCTATCTTCCGATCCTGACCTGGTCCAAAACTTAAATGTTGTGCCGTTATCAATATATACCATTTTCACTTTAAAATCAACGTTTTTTATTTCCCGGGCAATATTTTTTACGTTTATCTATGTTTCACGTGGAACATTACTTTATTTTTTTTACGTTTATCTATGTTTCACGTGGAACATTACTTTATTTTTTTACGTTTATCTATGTTTCACGTGGAACATTACTTTATTTTTTTAAGTTTATCTATGTTTCACTTGGAAC
>CALVRE010000004.1 GCA_944358455.1 uncultured Bacilli bacterium
ATATCCAATCCATTCAATTATCAAAAGAAAAACCACAAGACATGGGAGTTGGATTACCAATTCGTATTGAAAAAAAAGGAATTCCTGTACTGGAATTAAAAAGAATTGTTCGAACAAATGACCAAAAACAAATTTATCCAAACAGAAAAAGCAAATAAGTGATACTTATTTGCTTTTTGATTATGATTTTCTACTGATTACTTATAAAAATTTTATACAAAAATAATCCAAATGTATATTTCCTATTTAAACCTAAGAATTTCATCTACATAAAAATAAAAGAAGCATATTGCTTCTCTATCTTCCATTAAATAAAACGATTGCATTAATTAATGATCTTCTTTCATTGCCACTTTTATTTTTTCTAGTAATTGTTGTTCATCATCCGCAATAATAGGAATATGATTCACAATTGCAAATGACTTTGTTCTCCCTATTCCACACATATTTTGACAACCAATCATAAGTTTAGCTTCAGGATCTAATTCTTTTAATTTAGGAACCAAAGAATCGATATTCGTTGCTTTACATTTATCGCATATTCGAAATTCATTCATGATCTAAAATTTCTCCCATTGTATCAGAACTAATTAAGAAACCATTTCCATCGTCAGTATCGACATGAAGTTCCAAGAACGCTTCCTTGGATATTTTAATATGAACATGATCAAAAATACCACCTTTTTCCGTATCCACTTTTACAGATACAATTTGATCATTTTCAAAGCCATATTTCTTGGCGTCTTCTTCTGAAATATGAATATGACGATTCGCAATAATACACCCTTGTTCTAACTGAAGCTCTCCTTTTGGACCAATAATCGTAATAGGCGAACTTCCTTCTAGGTCCCCAGATGTACGAATCGGTGGTTTTAAACCTAATTTAAACGCATCCGTCTTCGAAATTTCAACCTGGGTATAATTACGAGCTGGTCCTAATACACGAACATTTCCAATTTGATCTTTTTCCGTTTTAATCGTCACTTTCTCAGCTGACGCATACATTCCAGGTTGTGTTAGATCACGAGCTTTTGTAAGTTCATATCCTTCACCAAATAAAACTTCTAAATCGTCCTTTTTTAAATGTACATGTCGATTTGACACACCAATATTAATTTTCATCTTATCACCTCATGTTAAGTATAACATTATTAAAAATAAAATATCAATCGTTTTTTCATAATTCGAACTCTCTTCTCATATTTTATATGGAAAGGATGATTAGATGAATAATAATAGTTTTTTTAATCCCAATCTAGTGGGAAATAACACGGTAGGAACACCACTTTATACGACCAATGGTACAACCGTACCAAATCAAGAAACCGCACCCTATCAAACAACACCCATTCCGCCAGCTAGTAGTTTGGGAGAAGATCCATATATCGAAAATGTTCTAAAAAAAACAGCCCGACTAAAAGCTAGTGTCTACATGACATTTCCAGATTCAAATGAATGGCGTGATCGCAAATTCGATGGAATACTAGAGGGTTCTGGAAGAGATCATATCGTACTAAGTGAACCATCGACAGGAAATTGGTATATTCTTCCATTAATTTATATGGATCTCATTTCCTTCGATGAAAATCTCGCAAATTATCTTCGTAAATCTTGATAAAACCATTTAACACTGTTATAATGTGTATAAGGTGATCATATGGATATTGTGATGTATGTTTTGATGATTTTTATACTTGTTTGTATTCTGTTGATGTGGTACATCACAACATACAACAAGTATCAATCTTATATTATTCGTATCAATGAAGCAGAAGCAAATATTGATTCTACCCTTCGTAAACGTTTTGATCTATTAAATAAATCAATTGGAATTTTAAAAGTCAACTTAAAAACAGAAGATGAAATATTAGATAAAGTTGTAAAACTTCGTTCTAAAAAGCTGACCAACTTTGAACTCGATCGTGAATTATACGAAGCAATCAACGAATTTCATGTTGTAATGGAAAGTAATCCAGAATTAAAAACACATGAAGAATTAATGAAAATTGTCATTAGTCTTAATGATACCGAAATTGAAATTTCTGCTTTACGCAAATATTATAATGATATTATTACTGACTATAATAAATTGATACGTACTTTTCCATCTAACATCGTAGGAAAATTCGCAAAATACAAACTTCGTACTTACTTTGATGGAAAGAACATGGAAGATAATATCTATAATGATTTCAAATTATAAAAAACAAATAGCGAACATGCTATTTGTTTTTTCTTATATCAATTTCAACAACTCTTTAATTCAATAAGTAAATGGCAAAGTTAAGATATGCTGCAAAGATAAGCCATAAGAAATAAGGTATTTGAAGATAAGCAGCTTTTTTATCGACCTTATAAAATTCATAGATCATCTTTCCTACTAAAAGAATCAGTAATATAATCCATAAGAATGATAATCCATAATTTTTGAAATTAAAGAAGAATAATGGCCATAACAAATTGACTGTTAATTGTAAAATATACCACTTCAGTCCTTCCATTCCATCTTTTGATTTCAAAATAAAATAACTAGAAATTCCCATTAATAAATATAAGATCGTCCATACAACTGGGAATACCCACTTTGGTGGAGCCAAAAATGGTTTGATCATTGCTCCATAAGATTCTATATCCAAGAAAAGCGCAATTAGACTTCCTAACACTGCAGGAATCATTGTACAAACAAGTAATGTTTTCCAATCAATTTTCATTGTTTCACCTCTACTACTAACATATTTAAAAAATGAAAAAACATGCACAAAATAAAAGAAGAAAAGGTTGATTATTTCTTCTTATTTTGTTTCTTATAATATTTACAGATTTCTTGTAATCCACAATGTTGACAATCAGGATTAGCAGCTTTACAGTAATACCTTCCAAATAATACTAATTGATGATGTAAGCGACTAAGTTTTTCTTTTGGAAATTTTTTATTTAACTTCTTTTCGATCGTAAGTACATCATCTGTTTCTTTGGCAAGTCCTAAACGTTTGCTGACACGTGAAACATGAGTATCAACTGCAATAACTGGTAAATCATATAAATTGCTGAGAACTACATTCGTCGTTTTTCTGCCAACTCCACTTAATGTCTCTAAAAATTCTCGATCATTTGGAACAATTCCATTGCTTTTTTCGATCAATGCTCCAGCAATTTGTTTAATGTTGAGAGCCTTTTTATGAAAAGTTCCAATTGGTCTAATAATATTCATCAAATCCTCGATATCAGCATCTCTTAAAGCTTCTAAAGTAGGATATTTTTGAAATAAGGTAGCGGTTACTTGATTGACTCTCTTATCAGTCGTTTGGGCACTGAGCATAACGGCAATCAATAATTCATAGTCTTTATGATAATTTAATTCACATCTTGGATTTGGAATCAATTGATCCCAGTAATCCATCATTTTATTCACTTCTGTCATTTAACCAATCATAATCGAAAAGTTCTTTCGGTTCTTGTTTGCGTTCCATAAAACTTTTCTTTTCCCTTTCAATATCTTCTTTACTCTGAATGCCTTTTTTCTTCCATTCGTATAAAATTTTATCGATATAACGTAAATTAAATACACCATTGTAAACTGCTTCTTTTAAAGCTAGCAACACGACCTCTTCCGTAAACTCACCATCTAACCATCCTCCGATGATTTCATATTCCATACTAGATAAAGTTCTACCAAATTCTTGTTCAAAAGCGTCATATACATTTGTCTTCTTCGCTTCTTCTTGTACAGGTTTGCCATTGACGATAAAAAACGCTAATTTTTTATAGAGCTCTTCAAAGGAAATATGCTCCTCTACTTTACTTCCATTTTTCACTACTTTGATTTCTAAACAATCTTTACTTGCTATATTATTGACAATTTCTAATACTTCATTCAAAGAGTATCCTAAATCTTCTCCAATCTTCTTAGGATTAAATAATTTATCATTCTCATTCCATAGATAAATGATAAACACAAATTCTTGTTCCGTCAATTTAAATTCACGATAACTTTGGAATAAAATTCTAGGTACAGCAATTGTTTTTTCTTTTAGAAGTTCTATTATTTTTTCCATCATAAGCTTCACCTTGCCTAATATTATACAACAAAAGTTTCTATTTGTATATCAAAAAGGTAAAGTGAGTGTATCAAAATCATCGTCCTTCCATTTTAAAGTAACCAAATATCCTTCTTTCAATTCCAAAGTGCGATATAATAAATTTGTATTCTGTGAAATAGGAGAAGATTCTATAATCAGTTTTACTTCATCTGGTACTTCTAATTTCACTTGATAAGGTACATAAAGATAATCACAATCTGTAAATGTTTGTTCTTTCTCGATAATACAAAGAGATTGATTTTGATAAGTAAGTTTCAAATATGGATCACTGGTAAAGGTAATGAAATCATCTTTATAGTAAGTAATCACCTCTACTTTATCGCTTTTATAACCCGCTTTATCGTTTGAAACCCATATTTTTGTCGCTGGATATTCTTGATAACGCTCTAAAAACAATTCCAGTTTTTCTTTATTTTCTATTTGTAAAAGAAAAAGATAACTAGCCTGATTATTTTGTATTAATAATACATGATTACCACTTTCATGATAAAAAGTAATTCCTAGTTCATCTTCTTTTAATTGAAAATGATATCGATCTTTTGAATTGACACTACCTCTCATCATGAGAAGAGAACCTATTAAAACCAAAGCAATGATCCATACACTCCATTTTTTCATTTTAAAACACATCCTACTATAAGGTATGTGTTTTATTTTCGTTTATTAATCTTGGTCAAGTTGTTTCAAGTAGTTTTGTTCTTTTTTTGAAAAAGGATAACGATCAGCGACATCTAGTTCTCTCCAAATATGCCAAAGTCCTTTTGTTTGAAGATTCGCTAAACGGGGTAATTCCAAGGGACCGTCTAATCCATAATGAAGGATGAGAGAAACACCTTTTTCGGTACTAAAAATTTGATCCAATTCTTCTCTTTTTCGTTCGTAAGATAGTGTTTTAAGCAAATCTTTTTTCTTTTTAATCGCTTCTTCTAATTCATAATCCAATTTAAAATTCAAAGTAGAAGCAAAACGAATCGCACGTAAAATACGTAAAGCATCTTCTTCTAAACGGTCTATGCTATTTCCTACCGTTCGAATGATCTTATGGTCAATATCATTTCTAGCTCCCAATAAATCGACATAATTACCATCCCAATCGATACATAAAGTATTCATGATGAAATCTCTTCGCATTAGATCTTCTTCTAAAGTATCTACAAATTCGATTCTTCTTGGAATACGATGATGTTCGTAATCATATTCCTTACGAAAAGTGGTAATTTCATAATGATTATGATGAATCTTTAAACGTACTGCTCCATAAGAGGCAAATGATAAATCCGCTTCCGGATAAATCCTAGCGATTTCTTCTGGTGTCGCTCTCGTACAAATATCGAAGTCTTCACTCTCAAATCCCAGATAATGATCGCGGGGATACCCCCCTACCAGATAAGCTTCGTATCCATATTTTTTTAGTGTTTGAAGAACTTGCAATGCTTCTTTCATAGTTCCTCCTTATATTTGTGGATTCAAAAAGGCAATATTTTGATAGAGTTCTGTAAAAGGATATGGTAAATCCGCCACAGTTCCAAACAGGAACAGAATATGATCAGATGACAACATCAAATATTCATCTTGTACAATTCCTCCAACTTGAAAAGGAATACCAATGAGTTCTAACAGTTCCAACGAAACTTCTCGATTTAAAATTGTCAGATTTCTCTCTGTTAAAATAGTTTGATAAGAAGCAGGAACCTCCTCGATCATTCTGACTACAATATGATGAGATTCTTGGTATTGCATGATAATTTGATCCCATAGATTGGCAAATGCTTCTTCACTATAACCACTACTGACAGGATTCGTTATGGTCACAATAAGATATGGTCGATCCAGTTCTTCCCATTCTTCTAGTCCTTCTACGTTAAAATTAAGATAACTAAGTACTTGATTTTTCTCTTCTTCCGATAACTGTCCATACAATTCTGAAAAAAGACGAGTATCGATTCTGTCATTCAATTCAGCTTTGATTTGTTCATCTGATCCTAATACAAGTTCTGCATAAGGAAGTAAAAAGTGATGATTATCTAAATTGGTAGCTGCAAAAATCATCTTTTCATCATCGATTACATTCGCATCAGCCTTGGTTTTTCGAATGAGATCGAGATCTTTTAAAAATTGATTTTGAATCGTTAAGAAATGTTGATAATCTTCTCCTTGTAAAGTATTTTCATAACTCGTCATGCCATCACTCAAATAAGTGACCTCGTAACGATGATTGCCTAGTCCTAAAGATGCCATAATAGAAAATTCTATCTGATAATAATCTTCACTTAGATAAAGATGGAAATAAGCATTCTCATCTCTCGCTAAGACATTTTTTACTTGTTCCGTTGCTTCTGATATTACTTTGTCTAGTGATGTCTCACCAATCTCATGCATCAATTTTAAATTAGAACGATTTTTAAGATTATCTTCTTGAAAAAAATCAGAACTTAAATACCATACATAAGCTTCATTCGTATTTCTAGATAGGAAGATACTGCTATAATAAGCGGACACTTCACTACCGATAAAATAAAAATCGTAAGAAGTATCTTTCTCGACATCTTGAATCACCACTGTCTTTTTATGAACCCCCGATACAATTTCATACGTACCAACTTCATAAATGCCTGTTCCTTCTTCGTAGACTTCGCCATTAACAGTCACTTGATTTTCGCTTTCTATTTTAAATGGCTTGGTATTATGATCTAAATAATAAATAGGATCCCCATTGTAATCGACGATCTTAAAATCACCTCGTTCTTGAATCGTAATAATCGCTACAATAACAAGTAAAATAACACTAATAATCATGATGAAATGTTTTCTTTCCATATAACTACTCCCGCTTTATTTTCTGTTTTTATTATACTTTTATTTTAAAAGCAAGTCAATGTAGGCAAAATAAAAAAGGCTTTCGCCTCTTCTATTAATTTAAAGCATCTTTTAATTTAGATCCAGCTTTAACAGCAACAGCAATTCTTGCAGGAATTTTAACAGTTTCACCAGTTCTTGGATTACGTCCTTCTTTCGCTTCTTTCTTTTTAGCTGTAAAAGTACAGAATCCAGTTAACTTTACAGATCCTTCTTCTTTTAATCCTTTAATTACTCCACTCATCATAGCTTCTAAAGCTCTAGCTGAGTCAGCTTTCGTTAATCCTGTTTGTTCTGCAATATAATTTGTTAAATCTTGTTTTGTCATTCTATGTTACCTCCCAATTTTTAATAAGCTCTTTAGCTTACATTTACAGAATATCATCTTTTTTTGGGAAAAGCAATATTTTTCTTTGATTTTTCAAACTTTTTTCGAAAAAAAGAGACTACTCATCTAAGTCAAATCCACAACTGTAATTCCCATTGCAAATAAATCATTAAAATAATGAAAGAAACCACTACTATAACTAAGTTTGATAATCGCACTGTTCACGATGACAGTCGTTTTCCCCTTTACCATTTTTCCTCTTACTTTCTTTGGAAACAAGCCTTTTGAAGGCGTAATAATACCCCTCGTTCCACGATACCATTCAGGCATCAATCCATTATGAGTATGACCAGATAAAATCAGATCAAATTGATGAATTGGTGTACTACGATAATATTGATCTCGTGTCAGATTGATTGGGCTATGAAGAAGTAAAATCGAATAACGATCTTTTTTTAAAATAGGAATGTGTTCATTACTATCTTGAACAAAAAGACGTAATTGTTCTTCCTTATCTTTACTTTTATAATAAGTAAATGGTGGATTATATCCATAAAAGTAAATATGATCTAGTTCTACTCCTTCGGAATCTAAGAAATAAAGATTTGGTATTTTTTTTAAAGTTTGAATCCACTCAGGGTAATAGGCCTCTACCCAATCTTCTTTTTTTGATTGGTTTCTAACCGGTTTCATTTCCTCTAAATCATGATTCCCCAATGTCATAATAACGGGTGCCAAATTCGTTAACTCTTTTAAAAAATGATAAAATGGCTTCATATCCGCTTTCACACTCACATCGACACGATCTAATAAATCACCAGGAATACAAATATAATCCGGTTCCAATGGTTTTATTTTCGATAAAATCATGGCAAAACGTTCTCTTTTATACTTCATATGATAGTGAATATCAGCTATCATAACAATGCGCTTTTTTTGGTTGGTACCAGTTACTTGATAATTCGTAATTGCCGTTCTCATACGTCACCTCTAGTCTTTCTCCATTATATATAAGAAATGAGAAGATAGCAAGAAAGAAAGTGAAAATTCACTTTCTTTTTATAAAACGATAGCAAATAAATTCCCAGAACCTTTGTTGACGAGCTTTGACAAAGTTTGTTGTAATTTATATCTTACATTTTCTGGAAGTAATGAAAGTTTTGCTTGAATTCCTTCTTGTACGATAACATCTAAACTACGTCCAAAAATTTCACTCTTCCAAATATTTTCATTATCATTATCTTTCATAAGGTAATTGATCAATTCTTTACTTTGTAATTCTGATCCAATAATGGGTTCAAACGTACTTTCTACATCGACACGAATCATATGAATAGATGGTGCGACTGCTTTTAATTTGATACCATAACGACTTCCTTGTTTAATGATCTCTGGTGTATCCAACTTCATATCAGACAAGGTTGGACTAGCAACTCCATAACCAGTTTGTTTTACCATCTTAAGTGCACCCTTGATTTGATCATATTCACATTTTGCTTCGTTGTAATCTTGGAATAATGTTAGAAGTGCGGCTTTGCTTGTAACATCAACTCCGATGATATCTTTTAAAATTTGATTATAAAGTTCGTTTGGTGCTTGTAATGTTACCGTTACTTCACCAGTAGAAGTATCGACATTTGATAAATATGATTTACTAATATATTCACAATCATTAAAATGCTGATTGATGGTATCAATGTCACGTAACTTGTCAATTTCGACAACACTTTCGCGAATCTTTTCGATATAAACTTTTTTCAACCAATGATTTGGACTCAAACAAGCGATCCATTCTGGCATATCAACTTTTACTTCTAGAACTGGGAATTCATATAAAGCTTCTCTTAAAATATTGTAAATATCTCGTTCGTTCATATTTTCCACACTGATCGGCAATACAGGAACTTGATATTCTTCGTGTAACTTCTCAGCCATTCGTTCTGTTTCTGGTAACATTGGATGTGTCGAATTCAAAACGACAATAAATGGTTTCCCAATCTCTTTTAATTCATTTACGACTCTCGATTCAGCTTCGACATAATCACTTCTCGTAAGTTCGCCGATCGATCCATCTGTCGTTACCACAATCCCAATTGTCGAATGATCCTTGATAACCTTTTCTGTTCCTACCTCAGCAGCTTCGATAAATGGTATTTCTTCATCATACCAAGGAGTCTTTACCATCCTTGGGCCATTTTCATCTTCATAACCTTTGGCATTGGGAATCACATAACCAACACAATCGATCAATTTGACATTCGTCTCAATTTCATCGATCTTAATTTTGGCAGCATTACTTGGAACAAATTTTGGTTCCGTCGTCATAATAGTCTTTCCTTGAGCACTTTGTGGTATTTCATCAAGCGCTCTTTTTCGTTCGTATTCATCTTCAATATTAGGGACGACAAGATTCTCAATTACTTTTTTTATGAAAGTTGATTTTCCTGTACGAACTGCCCCTACTACTCCTAAATAAATATCGCCACCGGTTCTTTCGGTGATGCTTTTAATGATATCTATCTTTTCCATATAATCCCTACTTTCCTCGAATTCATTTAACTATATGATCAAAAAATTCAAGTTATGTATAATTTTAAACAGGAAAAGTAAAAATTTGGTATAATGATAATAGGTGATCCTATGAAACGAAAAGAAAAAATATGGTTGATGATAACTTCATTCGTTCTGTTGTTACTAATTTTATATGTTGTCTATTACCGAGAAGAAAAGAATTTTCATCTTTATATAACATATGAAACCGAATGCAACGAAGAAGCAATTTTGTATATGGATCGTGATTATTCATACTATACTGTTTGTATTCAAAATATCGATATCAAATTGAAAGGTCATGCCAAGATGTCCCTTAAAGACGCTTTCGAACAAAATCTCGTTTCCTACTCTAGCCTTGTAGACGAACTAGAAAAGAAAGAAGAAACAATCTATCAAGGTGCTGGATATTATTTGACGATGTGTGAAAATGATCGTGTCATCATAGGAAGTAAACCTTATAAAAACCTATGTTATGAAAAAGAAAACTGAAGATGATCTTCAGTTTTTTAATGTTTTAGATAATGAAATGGGACTCTCGATCGCTTTTTCCATTTCATCTCGATGTTCTTTACTTTGAAAAAACATCGTAATTGCATGATTTTGCAAGATAGAAGAAAAAACATAATTTCTTTTTAATTCATCAGGCAGCAAATTACTTTTTTGACCAAAATAGACAACCAATTCTGGAAAACAAGCTTGATTGATATATGGTTCTAAACATTCATAATATTGATCTACAAGATATTGCCCAGCTAAAATGGCAAGTGCACGTGGATATTGAGTCGCAATCGAAAAATTTTCTTCGCATTCCTCACTCTTACATAATTCTTCTTTCCAATCATTCATCATATCACGTAAACGATAAGATGCATAATCCAAAAAAGAATAACGATGAAGTATGACACCATATAATCGATCCATAAAAGAGGCTTTTTGAAACAATTCATCTCCAATTAAAAAATCGGATAATAAATAAAACCAATAGTTTTTATTCTGTCTGATACCTTCCTCGTGTTCTAAATAGAAAGCATCTCCTATTCCAAGCCACATAGGATAATGAACCATCAATCTTTTATTCTTCAACATTGCACTTCGACGATCAACTTCATCTTCAAAATCAGCTTCAGAAATAACGGTTTGGTAATATGGTTCTCGCATTTCGACTTGATTTGCATATTCCATCCCATAAAGATAAAAAAGACGATCTTCCATACACAAATCAGGATGATATTCGTAACTAATTGTGATAGAAGAATCATGAACTGCAAATCCAAAATTTTCTTCAAAAAGCTTTCGTAATACTGCGATTTCTTGAATCAAACGACGATCATGAAAAATATAAATTGCTCGTTCGTGGATATTGCCTATTTGGGATCTCGCATATATATGATAAGTGCCGGCCATACTCAAAGCATCATACTGTGATGATTGGAAATAAAACGAACCAGGACATTCTTTTTCCATATAGTCAATTTCTTCCTCTAACCAATCTATGACATATTGTTCTTCCTTCTCCATTTAACCCACCTTGGATTTATTGTACGAAAAAGAAATACAAAAGACAAGAATTTTAAAACATTTTATCGATATCCTTTGGGACTTTATCGTTGACAACTGCTGCGACGATTTTATCCTCTTTTTCTTTTGACACTTCTTTTCCTGTCATCTTTCCTAATTCTTGAATCACTTCACGAAGTGTCCCTTCATTTTTTAAATCATTTTGTTGTAATTTTTTTGCTAAATCCATAATCGTATCCTTTCCTACATTGGTTTTCTTTTCTACTTTATTAAAAAAATTATCTGTAAAATTAAACATCCTAAACCCTCCTACTCTTAGTGTATGAATTTGAGAAAAAAGGGTTATCAAAAAAAAAAGACCATTAACAAAATTTACTTTGTCAACAGTCTGAAAAAGGTTATAGTTCTTCTTCTCCTTTATTTTTAAATTGTAAAACGATAGGTGTCCCTTCAAAATCAAATGATTCACGCAATTTATTTTCCAAATATCGTTCATAAGAAAAATGAATTAATCCTTTACTATTCACTTGAATATGAAACGTTGGAGGTTTGATCCCTACTTGTGTTGAAAAATAAATTTTTAAACGTTTTCCTTTATAAGTCGGAGGTAGATTAAGCGCATATGCATCCGTTATCACATCGTTTAATACATTTGTCTTGATCTCACGTTTACTATTCTCATAAACACGTAAAACTTCAGGCATCAAGGTATGAATACGCTTCGTTGTCTTAGCGGATAAAAAGACAATGGGAGCATAAGTCATAAATTGAAAATGGGCACGAATATCATTCTTCCACTTTTTCATTGCCTCGTCCTTGTCTTCGATGACATCCCATTTATTAACAGCAATAACAACCGCCTTACCAGCTTCTAAAGCATAGCCAGCAATATGTTTATCATGCTCAATAATTCCTTCTTCGGCATTGATCACAATGACGCATACATCGGAACGATCAATAGCCTTTAAAGATCGAAGTAAACTATATTTTTCAATATTCTCATAGACTTTGCCACGTTTACGCATTCCCGCCGTATCGATCACGACACATTCTTGTCCATGATAAGTAAATGGTGTGTCAATTGCATCACGAGTCGTACCCGCCACATCACTGACAATCACTTTATTCTCTCCTACAATAGCATTAACCAAACTACTTTTTCCAACATTTGGTCTTCCAATCACACAGAATTTCAATATATTTTCATCATATTCTTCTTCTATTTTAGGAAAATCACGAGTAATTTGCTCTAATAAATCATAAATTCCCTCATTTTGTTCTCCTGAAACATTGATATAATCTTCAAATCCTAATTCATAAAAATCATATAGATGTTCACGACTTTCCTTACTATCCATTTTATTCATTGCCACGACGACTTTCTTATTTGCCTTCATCAACATATCACGTACAACCAAGTCATTACTTGTAAGACCCTCTTTCGCATCGACGACAAAAACAACGACATCTGCTTCTTCAATCGCAATTTCTGCCTGCATTTTAATTTCTTCGTTGAACGCATCATTACCAAGATCAATACCACCTGTATCAATCAAGTGAAAATGATAATCTTTAAATGTTACACTACCATATACACGATCCCTCGTAACTCCTGGAGTATCTTCGATAATGGCAATCTTTTTTCCTACTAAACGATTAAAAATCGTCGATTTTCCCACATTAGGTCGACCAACTAGCGCGACAACTGGCTTCTTCATAATATCCACCTCAATTTCTCAATTATTATAGCATATATTTCTTTTTAACTAAAGAAAAAATGAGGATATTTTTATTTCCCATAAAATCCATGACAATCTTTTAAGTAGTCTGAAAAACTTTACCACTACTAATAATCATATCCGTATCTTGATAAACTAACACACTTTTTTCTAACAATGCTCCAATTTCTAATTCCGTAAGTTCTAGTTGAGGTAAAAAATAACATTGATTGTGATAAAAATAGCAAATTCCTTTTTTCTTTAACTTCTCAGGTATTTCAAAACAATCTTCGAAAAGATAAAGAAAGCGACAATTGCGATCAAGTGTAATCCGCATATCAATTTGATTAAAAGAAAATTCATAATAGTCAATATCCTCTTTTTCCATATTTAGAATCATACCATAGCTATTATCATAATAAGCATCGATTTCATAATAACCATTTATCGTCATACGATAGCCTTTTTTCAATCTCAAAAAGATCGACTTTAAATAATCTTCTAACTCTTGTTTCTGTAAAATATCAAAATGATCGATATCATAATGGTTCAAAAAAATCTCATAATGATTATAATCGTTTTTCAATACTTTCATCGTATCACCTAAAGTATTGTATGTGACTTTATCATTTATGAGATTGAATTAACAAACTCTTTCGATTTTTTCATGAATCTCGTCTTTGCCCATTTTCGTAACATTGGAGAATACGACAAAATCATTGCCGACGACAAGTTCAAGTTCATCGAGAATCTGATTGCGATGTTTTTGATGTAGTGTAACGCCAACTTTATCAGCCTTGGTAGCAACGATCGTAACAGGAATATTATAATATTTCAAAAAATTATACATCATAATGTCGTCACTAGTCGGTTTATGACGAAAATCGATCAACATAAACACTTGCTTTAAATTAGGGCGATTCGTCATATAATCTTCCATCATAAGACCAAACTTTTTTCTTTTTGCTTTACTTAAATTAGCGAATCCATAACCTGGTGCATCCACTAAATAAAAAGTATCGTTGACTAGATAAAAATTGATTGTTTGTGTTTTTCCAGGATTGGAAGATGTCCTAGCATAATTTTTCCGGCTGATAATCGTATTGATAAAACTGCTTTTTCCAACATTACTTCTTCCTACTAATAAAAATTCGGGTTTATTATCAGTCGGATATTGACTGCGTCTAACTGCACTAACGGCCAAATTAACACTCGTTATTTTCATATGACACCATCCTTGTTTTTTTCATTATAACATCACCAACATTTATTTGTCAAAAAAACAGAAAAAGCATATCATAAAAGACCTTCCTAGATGTCTATCAAATGACCTTTTTTCTAGAAACCAATCTTTCCTTACTTTTAACTTTTAAAATTTAAAAAAATATAGTATAATGTATTAAGGTGATATTGTGAACTATCCAACTGGTGTAAAACAAGGAAGACATAATAATATAACCTATGGAAATCGAGGAATGGGATTAGAGAGTGATGTCAATGTAACCAATGAATACTACTTGTTACATGATAAAGCTGTTATTCATAAAAAACCTACTCCGATTACCATCTCGAAAGTCGATTATCATTCTCGCGTCGACGCTGTTATCAAAGAAGGATATTTTAGAACTCCTTCCACTACCGATTATAATGGTGTTTATCGTGGGCGTTATATCGATTTTGAAGCGAAAGAGACGACCATCAAAACATACTTTCCACTACGTAATATTCATGAACATCAAATTAGACATTTGAAGAAAATTATGGAACATGGCGGAATTGGATTTGTCATCGTTCGTTTTACAACGATTAATGAAACTTACTTTTTAGATGGACCAAAACTAATGAATTTTTTGAGTCATGAGACACGAAAATCAATCCCTATTTCTTATTTTAGAAAAGAAGGATATCTACTCAAGGATAAGTTTCAACCAAGAATTGATTATTTAGAAATTATTGATAAAATATATTTTGGAGGAAAAAAAGATGAAGAAATTTAGTTTAAAAAAAGTCAAAAAATGGATCAGTGAACATCCACAGACAATTGCGATTGCCATTTTAAGTATTATCGCCGTATTAGTGGGAAGACTTGCAATCGGATGGATGAAAGCCATTCTCATCGTTGGTATCATCGATCTATTACTATGCATCCCTGCTATTTATCGCAAAATAACAGGTAAGAAAAAACGTAAACTAACCAAATCGGAGAAGAAAAAGAGATGGAAATATTTCTGGATTGGTATTTTCAGTTTATGTATCATAGGACTCATTGCTGTATGTATGTTCTTCTATATGATCGTCAAGAATGCCCCAGAATTTGATCCGGACTTACTTTACCAAAAAGAATCGACCATCATATACGATACAGATGGTACGATCTATGCAAAACTAGGAACAGAAAAACGTGAGAATATCTCTTATGAACAATTGCCTGAAGTATTAGTTGATGCCATCGTCGCAACCGAAGATTCTCGTTTCTTCCAACATAATGGATTCGACTTACCACGTTTCTTGGTTGCTTCATTTAAACAACTATTAGGTAATTCAAATGCTGGTGGAGCTTCCACTTTGACAATGCAAGTTGTAAAAAACACTTATACTTCTACTACTTCTCAAGGTTGGGAAGGTATCGTTCGTAAATTTACCGATATCTACATGTCCATCTTTAAAGTAGAAAAGAAATATACCAAAAAAGAAATTATTGAATTTTATGTCAATTCCAACTATCTAGGTGGAGGTGCTTACGGAGTTGAACAAGCTTCTCTCACCTATTTTGGAAAAAGTGCAAAGGATCTTAATTTAGCAGAAGCTGCTATGATTGCTGGATTATTCAATGCTCCTGATTATCTAGACCCATATGTCAATCCAGAAGGTGCTGAAGCGCGAAGACAAACGGTTCTCTATTTGATGGAACGTCATGGTTATATTACTTCAGAAGAAAGAGCCATTGCTAGTAAATTAACAGTCGAAGATTTATTAGTGCAACATGAAGAAACAACAACTTACCAAGGATTTATCGATACCGTTGTAGAAGAAGTAAAAGATCGCTTAGGAGTCGATCCATATACGACACCACTTGAAATCTACTCTACGATGGATATGGAAAAACAAGCATATCTAGATAATATTATGAGTGGAAATACTTGGACATGGGAAAATGATGCGGTGCAAGCTGGTATCATGGTATTAGATGTCGATACAGGTGCGATCGTCGCCGTTGGTGCAAATCGTACTGGTAAGAAATTACAATATAATTATGCTACTATGACCAAACGTCAAATCGGATCAACCGCAAAACCACTTTATGATTATGGTCCTGGTATCGAATATAACAATTGGTCAACTTATACACCGTTCACAGATGAACCTCATGCTTATTCTGATGGAACAGTCATTCAAAACTGGAATCGTAATTACGAAGGATTCAGAACCATGCGTGAAGCACTCCGCGTCTCTCGTAATATACCGGCATTAAAAGCCTTCCAGAATGTTAAAAATAGTGATATCAAAACGTTTGTTACCAATTTAGGTCTATCTCCTGAATTAGAAGGTAATATCGTTCATGAAGCACATGCTTTAGGTGGATACAATGGTGAATCACCACTTTCGATGGCTGCTGCTTATGCCGCTTTTGCTAATGGTGGATATTATAATGAACCATATAGTGTATCTAAAGTTGTTTACCGTGATACTGGTGAAGTTTGGGAATATAAAGGTCAAAAGAAACGTGCTATGTCTGAAGAAACAGCTTATATGGTAGCAGATATGTTGATCGATAGTGGTCAATACGGACTTAGTCGTTGGTCTAATATCAATGGTGCTCAGTATGGTGCTAAGAGTGGTACATCGAACTATGATGCAGCTAAGATTAAAGATATGGGTTACCCTTCAAATGCAGTAAATGATCTATGGATCACTGGTATTAATGCCGAGTATGCAATTTCCTTATGGTATGGATATAAAGAAGCAATACCAGAATATACTAGCACAACCAACACAACGGCCCATCGTAGGCTCTTCCAACAAGTCGCACAAGGCTTCTGGCAAGCAGGTGTTACGTTCACAAAATCAGATGGTGTTGTGGAAGTAGAAATCGAAACCGAAACCTACCCTGCTCAACTAGCAAGTGAAAATACTCCAGAAGATAAGAAAATTACAGAACTCTTCAAGAAAGGTACTGAACCAACAGAAACATCAAAACGTTTTGCAGCTCCAGATGATGTCAAAGCAGTTGATGCAACATTCGAAAATGGCGTTATGACTCTTAGTTGGGATGCCGTTGCAACTCCTTGGGGACTCGATCAAGCCAACGCAGAAAGTCTTGGAAATAGTTTGTTTGGTGATGAAACAGAACGTAATAAATTTATCAATAGTTATATGAGTTATAATAGAAGTGTGTTAGGAGAAGTTGGTTATAATGTTTATCGTAAGCGTAGTGATGGATCATTAGAACTACTTGGATTTACAAAGGATACAACATTCGAACACAACATTACTTCGACAAGTGAAGCTATCACTTATGTAGTAAAAGCTACTTATACGATTTTAAAAGCAGAAAGTAGTGGCAGTGAGACAACGTATCGCTTCTCAGAAACAGATGCTATCATAACTGGTGAATTAAATGGTAGTAAAACAGTCAACTTCACCATTGGTGATCCCGCTTATGAAGATCCAGGTGTGACAGTACTTGATAACTTAATTGATGTTACAAGTAAAGCAACAATCGAAGAAACAATCGTTCGTAAATCTGATAACAAAGAAGTAGAAGAAATTGACTTTACAAAGGCAGATACTTATACCATCACCTATAAAGTCACATATAAAACCTATACAGAGTCCTTTGTTCGAACGATTATCATCAAAGAGCCTAGTGTTTAAGGTAAGAAATCATTCTTACCTTTTTTATGTATAAAAAAAAGAAGACATTATCTTCTCGCTTTACGAACAACATAGATGATCATACCAACTACAATCACTCCAATGCCACCAATAATATAATAATAATATTGATCCTCTTTCGATGTTGTTTCCTCTTCTTCTTCATCTTTTTCAATTTTTATAATATATTCTCCATCTTTGGAATAAAGATAGTTCTCTCTCGCATACCTTGCAATATATTCAGGATCCTGTAACTTTTGAATTTCTGTCTTTAAGGTTTGTTCTTCTTCTTTTAAAGATAACAACTTCTCTTCTAATTCACTCTGTTCTTTTTGTAACTTGGCAATGGAAAAAGCATATGTGGTTAAGCTTACGAAAAAATAACCCATTAAAAGACAAGAAATCGTACCAAAAATAAGCAAACGTCGCTTCGATGCACGACTGACTTTTTTTCTCATAAACTCACCATCCTAGCATAGTAAGTATATCATTTTTTAAAGCGTTTGGCAATTCTTTTATGAAAAGCCGTTTCTAGGACATAACCACCTATGATCAGTAAAAAAGAATAAATATGAATAATTCCATAGTTAATTTTCTGTAATATCCAAAAGAAAAACAAAACATTAACGAAAACAAACAGACAAGTAATAAGGTACCTTGCCCATCTTTTTGACTGATATAGCCACTTTTGATTCACTTCTAATAAAAAGGAAAAGAATATTCCATAGAAAAAAGAAAAGAGAATGACGATAATCTGCGTTTTTAAATTCATCATTTAAATAACTTACTAAATACTCCATCCTCTTTTTCTTTTTTACCACTTTCTACATATTCCAAACTGTTTACTTTTCCTTTGATCGAAACCGTTCCTTGAAAAGTATCTAGTTTAATAATTTCCAATCCTTCTCCTTTAATAATAATATAACCCATACTAGTGTCCATTAAAAATTCTTCATTATCAAAACTATCAATTTTCTTTACTCCCGTAATCGTAATATTTTTTCGATCAGTCATCGTAATATTATGATTAAGAGATGATATCGTCGTATCTTTATCCATATGTATCCTCCTATTAGTAATAACATATGAACATGTCCCATTATTTAGAACAAAAAAATCATTCAGCGAAAATTAATGAGAAAGCTGAATGATTTTAAAAGTGTTATTTCTAGGATCAAACATCACTTCGTTAATGGCAATATTGTAAAGATTGACATACTTAGGAAAATCGCGAAAAGGAATATTTAAAATAAAACATAAAAAAGAGCGAATGGCATCATAATGGGAAGAGATTAAAATCGTTTTGCCATCGTTTTCACGTGCTATTTTTGTAATACAAGCAACCACTCTTTTTTGAACCTCTATATATGGTTCTTGCCCCGGAATAATATTACGATTTAAATATTCTTTACGAATTGGATAAAGATCTGGGTACTTTCTTTGCATTTCCTCATCTGTCAATCCATCAAAAACACCATAATTAGCTTCGCGCAAAGCATCACAAATGATTGGCTCTAAACCATGAGAAAGGGCCACAGGAAAAATAGTCTCTCTGGTTCGTTTCATAGGACTTGAATAAATACGATCGATTTTAACAGAACGGAGGCGCTCAGTAAGCATCACCGTTTGTTCATATCCAAGTGGCGATAATTCTTCTTCTGTCGCACCACTCCATCGTCCCTCTAAATTGGCCATACTTTGAGCATGACGTACCAAGATAATATGTACCATCTTTTCCTCCCAACCCAAGAAAAAAACTCATACGAGTTTATTCTTCTACCGTAACCGTAGGATTTTCTAGTTCTTTTTCATAAGCATTCAAGATTGCATCTTGGAACATTGCTCTTACTTCTGAATTGATTGGATGTGCAATATCACGATATCCACCAGTTGCAGTCTTACGACTTGGCATAGCAATGAATAATCCATTGTCACCTTCAATGATTCTAATATCATGAACTGCAAAACAGTCATCTAATAGAACTGAAGCGATACCTTTCATTCTAGAATCTTCTTTGTCTACTCTACGTACATTTACTGATGTTATTTTCAAGTAAATCTCTCCCTTCAGTATATATTTATACATTTTCATTATATAATACTTTTCTTTTAAATGCAATACGCAATTAAAAATATTGTCAATAATCAATATGAATCGTCTTAGTAATAATATCAGAATAAGAGAATGATTTTATTTCTTTCGTATATTCATTTTTCATTTCCACCAAAAAAACATAATTATATAACTCTTTAATCGTCACACGATATTTTTCGTATTTATTTCTTCCTAAATGATATTTGATCGTAACATCATCACCAATATGATTTTTAAGTTCATACTTCACTTGTTCAATCGTCATAATTCCCCCTATCTCGGATACCCGACATACATGGTTCCCTTTGTTTTAATACCTCCCATTCCATCTTTACCATACTTTGTCTTTTCCAATAATCCTTTTAAATCAATATCTTCCGAAATATCTAAAAGACTGATACGTGATGCAATAATCGCTGGATCAAGGGCATGGATATTGATCCTTTTCGGACTAGAAGCAAAATTCGCACCTGCTCTTATCAACTCCTCATAATCGGATTGACAAGCCCCCGCAATAATAATTAGCTTTTCATGACTCTTCTCATATTTTCTTGCTTCTTTTACAGCATTGACAAAATTAACACTATTCTTATAAGAATAAAGATCATTAATATTACCCTTTTTCCGATAAAATGCATCATGCCCCGTAATCACCACGATATTCGGATTATACTCTTCCAATAATTCACGAATACGATACGGAACTTCTTCCTCTTTTTCTTGAACTCCAATCGCCCAAATATTACTTTCTTCATAATATTTTAAACATCGATTTAAATAATCCTCATCTCCATCGATATGCAATATTTTCCCCGGTAAATAAAAATAATCATTTCTTTCACTAGGAAGTTCTGGTTTAATTCGCTCTAAAAAAGGCTGTTCTTCTTCGATATCATTATCATCTTCTTTAAATGGCTTCAAATCTTCTATTGGTGCATCCGCATAAAGTCGAATATTCTGCCCTTTTAAATAAACAATATTATCTTTAATATCAATAATAGTAAAAACCATATCATTCTGATAGGAATTTCTCGTAACTAAATCGCCAATATTATATTCTTCCATATAATCACCCGTTACATGATATGCTGATAAAAGCCATTTTAGAATAAAAATGACCCCTTTCAGACAAAATGTAAAGTTTTAGAAATTCATTTAGCCCATTATGGGCTTATTTGCTATATGACAATGTGGATTATATTAAAATGTTTATAGAGGTGATGCAAATGGAATACACAAATCGTATGAAAGGGTTAAGAGAAGATTGTGATTTAACCCAACAAGAAATCGCACAAGTATTAAATTGTAGTCAAACCTGTTACTCTAAATACGAATTAGGTCAAAGAGAAATCCCAATTCGCTTATTATGTCTATTAGCTGATTTTTATGGAGTAAGTACTGATTATTTATTGGGACGTACCAATGAAAAGAAAATCAAAAAATCAAAAACAAAAGCACAAGTTTAACTGACTTGTGCTTTTTATTTTCTTTTCATATATAAAAATCAAACCTAAACTTTGTTATTCAAAACGTGTTCCAAATTAATTACATAATTATCATCCAACTCTATTTTATAAAAATCAGGCGATGACCATTCTAAAGTAATTTGTAAATCTTTATATATTAAAGTTAATTTATCTTCTATATAACATACTTCACAAAAGTTCATCAATAAAATAAATAAGACAAACATAAATGATACAAATAAAATTTATACCATATTTACAATCTTTATATCTTCAAGTGTTTTTTCACAGCATGCCATGAACCAAACATACCAACTAAAATACCAATTACTAACAATACGATAGATACAATATAGACAAATGGTTCTGGTTTTACTAATTGAATGAATGGTGAAAATAATTGTCCATTAAAATTTTGATATAAAGCTGTATATCCATAAGTCGTTGCAATTATCGGAATAATGGAACCGATAATACCAAGGAATAAACCTTCAAATACAAATGGAATTTTGATATTGAGATTAGATGCTCCTACTAGACGCATAATATCAATTTCTCTTTTTCTAGATGTAATCGTTATTTTAATCGTATTGGAAATTAAGAATGCCGTTACCAAAATCAAAGCAATTACAACACCGTATGTAATATGACGAACAACATCAAATACAGAAACTAACTGTTCTACCATACCTTCTCCATACTTCACAATATCGACTCCTTCGATCTCTTGGATAGATGCTGCAACATCACCGATCGTTTCGATATCCGTTACTTTAATAAGATAAGTATCTTGGAGAGGATTCTCTTCTTCCGTCCAACTTGACATAATATTTTTATAAGTTTCAGAAGATTCCATCATTTCGTCTGTAATGTCAAATTTCGATTGAAAAGTGACTGATTCAATATTACTTAATTGATTAATTTCATGTTCCACTACCTTGATTTGTTCTTCGCTGATATCAACATCTAAGAATGCAACAATCGTAACATCTCTTTCCACCAATGTCGCAAAGTTATTGACATTATAGGATAAGATAATGGAAATAGCGACGACAACTAACGTAATCGTAATACAAGAAATCGATGCAAGTGATAAAGAAAAGTTACGGAAGACACTTTTAAATGAGTCTCGAATATTTCTACCTAAAATTCTAATTGCCTTCATGTTTATACGTTCCTTTCGCATAATCTTTTACTAGACGTCCAGCATCTAATAAAATAACTCTTTTCTTCATCTTTTCCACAATCTTCGTATCATGTGTTACCATAATAATCGTGGTTCCTAATTTATTAATTTCGTCTAAAACATTCATAATTTCCATACTTGTTATTTCATCGAGATTTCCTGTTGGTTCATCACAAATTAATAGTTTTGGACCATTGACGATCGCACGAGCAATTGCTACACGTTGTTGCTCTCCCCCTGATAATTGGTTTGGATAATGCTTTGCTTTATTCTTAAGTCCAACTAAATCGAGAACCTTCAAAACCTTTGAATGGATTTCATCTTTTGGTAATCCAAACACTTCCAAAGCAAACGCAACATTTTCATAAACCGTCGATTTGGCCAACAATTTGAAGTCTTGGAAAACGACCCCTAACTTACGGCGCAATTTATAAACTTTACTATTGCGCAATCTTGCCACATCGATTCCCCCAACGATAATTTTTCCACTCGTTGGTTTTTCTTCACGATAAAGCATCTTGATCAATGTCGACTTTCCACAACCAGTCGAACCAATGACAAAGACAAATTCGCCCTTTTCAATTTTTAAGTCCAAATCATAAATAGCTGTTACGCCATTTTTATAAACTTTTTTGACATTCTTCATGCGTATTAGATTCATATACAACCACCTTTATATATTATATCAACTAAGTACATCAATTGGAATTTCCAAATAATGTTATTCACCACCATAGACCTCATAAGCATCTGTTACAAGGAAGAAAGCCTCACTATCGATATCATGAATTGCTTCTTTCACAATCGTATATTCTTTGGTAGGAACAATGCACATGATAACTTTCTTATGATCACCAGTAAATCCACCTCGACCATCTAAAACCGTAACACCATGATTTAAATATTGGATCAAAAACTTCTTCACAGCTGTTTCATGAGTCGTTACAATATAGAAACACTTCGATTGTGAAATACCGAGAATCACTTTATCTGTCATACTACTTAATAGGTACAACACCATTATAGCATACATTACCTTTTCCCATGCAAAAATAATTCCTTCTCCACCTAAAAAGAATCCAGCACTTAACACAATTAGACCATCTGACATAAGCATTGCTTTGCCAATCGATACTTTTCCGTACTTGGAAACAATTTGATTAACAATATCAGTTCCGCCCGTCGTAAAGCCGGTTTTAAAAATAATTCCCGCTCCTATTCCAGCAACGACACCGCCAAAAATAACAAGTAATAAAGTATTCGTAATATCAAATTGTAAATAAGAGCCAAAATTAGCAGTCAATTTCACCATGATAGGAAATAATAAAGAGCCAATGATAGAGCCTTTCGTCTTTTCCCATCCTAGTAAAAGAAAACTAATGACAAGGAGAATTCCATCTGCTATTAAAATGACAAGCGATGGATCCCATCCTAATAAGCTATTGGTAATAATAGAAATACCAGCCACGCCACCATATACGATATTTTCTGGGAGAAAGAAAACATTAAATGCAATCGAAAGTAAAAAACATCCAAAGACAAGATAAAGATATCTTTTCAAAATATTACGAGCATTGATTTTCTTTACAATCTCGGCACTGTCCAATTTTTTTTCGAAAAACATTAAAACTCTCCTTTCTTTAAGGCTGCATTAATAAATAAATCTAAGTCACCATCTAATACTTTTTCTACATTCGTATTTTCAACATTGGTTCTATGATCTTTTACTAAAGAATAAGGGTGCATCACATAACTTCTAATTTGAGAACCAAAATTAATATCCATTAAATTCCCTTTCATTTTCTTTAACTCTTGTTCTCTTTTTTCTAATTCTAATTGATAAAGTTTATTTTTCAAAATTTCCATCGCTTTTTCACGATTTTGAATTTGACTACGTTCATTTTGACAAGTTACGACGATTTTCGTTGGTAAATGAGTAATACGTACCGCACTATCAGTTGTATTAACATGTTGTCCACCCGCACCACTGGAACGATACACATCGATCTTTAAATCATTTTCGTTAATTTCTACTTGTACTTTTTCTTGATCGAATAGTGGAGTCACATCGACACTTGCAAAAGAAGTATGACGTCTAGCCCCACTATCAAATGGCGAAATACGTACTAAACGATGAACTCCTTTTTCGCATTTTAAATAACCATACACATTCGTTCCCCGAATGATCATAGAAACACTCTTAATTCCCGCTTCTTCTCCAGCTTGTTCATCGATTACTTCTACTTTATAGCCTTTTTTATCACAGTAACGCAAATACATGCGATAAAGCATATTAGCCCAATCACAAGCTTCTGTCCCTCCAGCACCCGGATGAATCTCTAAAATAGCTCCATTGTGATCATAAGGACCATCAAGTAATAGTGTTACTTCCAATTCTTCTAATTTGACTTGAATCTCTTTGGCTTCTTGTTCTAATAAATTTTGAATATCGATATCTTCCTCTTCTTTCAATAACTGTAATGTCTCGATATCTTCCGTAATCTTATTGCAAAGCAATTCGACCTCTTCTAAATTTTTCTTGAGACGATTGAGCTCATTAATAATAGAAGTACTTTTATTACGATCGTTCCAAAAATTAGGTTCTTTTGTCAATTTCTCTAACTCTTCAATTTTCTTTTTTACCTGATCAGGGTCAAAGAGACCTCCATAAATCTTCACTTCTTACTTTAAAATCTTCATAAAGGTTTACTAATTCATATATTTCCATTGATATCCTCCTATCTTTTTCATTATATCATAAGTAATTGTTTTTTTCTATCCCTTTCAAACAGTTCGTTTTAGTCAACAAAAAAAGTAGAAACCTACTTTTTCATTACTAATTCATCTAAATCTTCACTTACATATTGTAATAACGATGGATCTTTATATAATCGAACTGTATCTCTTAAGATATAATAATTGCGTAGTAGAAGAGCTCCATCTGTAATAGAACAATCTTTCATACATTCTTGATCTTGAAGTCCTTCTTCACAAACTTGCAATATTGTATCAACACTTGCTAATCCATCCAAGAATGATACTTCCTCATTTCCTTTCGGTATTTGTGTCGTAATTTGATAAAGCCAAGTTTTCTCTATCGGAACCAAGTGTTCATCATCTACATTTAAAATACTGTCGATGACATGTTTCTTATTTTGATCGATAATTCCTTGTTCCTTTAATAAATCAAGTTCAAATGCACGTTGAAATAAAAATAGAAAACGAGATCCAAGTAATTCCCATTCCTTATCTGAAAATGCAGATTTCATTAGAATTCCCCCTTCGATGGGATATATTATAACAAATATTAAGAAATAGTCAAATCTTTTTCAACACGAAATACTTACATCCATAAGCACAATTTTCTTTGATATAATTTTCTTTCCTAGCAATATCATTTTCCTTCTTATAAATCTTATTCTTTTTATCACAAAAGCCTTTGAGGCGTAATTTTCCATAGGACCAATCACCAATAATATAATCATAAGGTTTAAAGTAATCAGTACACTTTTGTTCTACTACTTCGCGATCGTATCCATTATGATCTTCTATTAATTCATATTCACATTCATTCAATATTATCTTTTTCATATCAATACTCCTTTTTAAATGCTTCTGCTAGTGTCTTATATTTATTGAGACTAGAACTTGCATTCCAAGTGATAAAGCCACCGGTTAAACCAGCATCATACATACCAGCAATTTCTTCACTTACCATCGATGCATCATAAACTTGATTAGGACTTCGCCACGTAATGTCATAGGCTTGAATCCAATTACGAACGATAGCTGGGGTTGGTACGAGAGCTTGTTGTTTAACAACGTAATTTGTCGCCCAAAAATTAAGTAATTCATATGGGACTGTCCAAACTGGCTCCTTAAAACCATATTCGTATTTATTGAATAACTCTGGGTAAGGCATACCACTAATAACATCGACAACATTGGAAATTGCTCCCCAGTATTGTCCATAACCAGTGACATAATTATGGGCTGATTCACCAAATACATCCGCCGATACATAAGCTCCAGCATCATGAATTTCATCACATGCATACATAAGAAAATTTTGAATAGCCTGAGCTTTATCTTCACCGTAATTATTTTGATAATTGATAAGACCACTTTGCTCCGCTTTTAATGTACGATCAGGAAAACGAACATAATCGAATTGAATCTCATGAAAGCCCATCTCTTCTACTGCTTCAACTGCCAATTTAACATTATATTCCCATACATCACGATCAAAAGCACTAGGCCAGTAAGAACCATCGTGTTCATAAGGTGCATTCGTATTGGTATCTAAAATGGCATCTTCTGGATGATCTTGCACATAATAACTATCTTTAAAAGTAGTAATTCGACCTATTACATAAAATCCAGCATCTTTCAATTTTTTGATCGCCATTTGATATTTTTCAAAACTATTACTAGCACGATTATAACTAGTTGGCGATAATTCTTCCATTACTTTCGATGCATAACCAGGAGCGGTATTATCCTTGATATCCACAACGAAAGCATTGATGTTATTTTCTTTTGCAAATTCGATATAAGAATCAATACTTCCTAATACACCACTATTCAAATATAAACTTCTGACTTCTTCTGGCATGACATTATTCTCAAACTTTGGTTTTTCCACAGGAAAATAATCTAAATTACCAGCACTTCCTCCACCTTGCGTATTCGTCCGTGTAAGATGTGTCTGATAGGTTCCATCTTGATCATAATTCATCAAAGCCGCCTCAGATGTAAACTCCATGTATTTTCCATATACATATCCAACGATATCACCATATTTTATTTTATATTGAGATACTGTCCCATCACTTTCCACATCTTGATATTCTAAGACTTCTACTTCTTCGCCTTTTTTTATCATACTCACGATATCTGCTCCATCACTCGTTTCATAAACTGTAACAGGTGTACGAACATACATCTTTTCTTCCTGAACAATTTCTTCTTCATCAGTGGTAAGAAAATCCGATTTCATTAAATATTCCTCTTTATTATAAATGATCTTCACATAGATCTCGTCAGTTCCTTCACGAGTAATTTCTTTTCCCTCTCTCTTTATTTCCGTTCCACGAGGAATCGTTCCTACTTCTTGATACTCGCTATTATAAAGAGGTACACTTTTATGATCTGCCATTACATAGTAATTTCCACTTTCGTCTCGAACTGTTCCAATAATCGTTTTGAGTCCAAAGGCTATTACCAACGATACGACGAATACAGCGCTTAAAAATAGAAGTAATCTTCGAATATTAATCTTGCTTTTTTTTACTCTTCTACTCATATGTTACCTCCAGTTTTAGTATAACACATTTTCGAAAATTATTGTATTGGAACCGTCACAATGTTAGAATTTTTATCAATTCCATTAAAATAGTAATCCGGAACCGTTCCTTGGATCAATTTCATAACAATTGGCACACTAACTGTAATCTCGATATCTTTCGTTAAAAACGGTAGAATCATTCGCTCACGAATGGTTACATCAGCATTTACCTCCACCATTGCATTATTAATTCCATAATTCGTAATCTTCGTATTGATTTTACTAGTAATATCTCCTGTCAAACTGAATCGAACCGGAATTTTAGGTCCCAAATTAGAAAGTAGTGGATTATCGAATACCATCCCACTCGGAATCGTAAATACAATACCTCTTTTCAGTAAATCCATATCAAAATCGGATAAAGCATTATCTTCCAAATTCAAATCTTCATAATTTCCTTGTTCTAAATTCTGAAAATCTGTTTGAATACTATTCGTAATAATACTTAACAAACGATTGACGGCAATCGGATTAAAGTCGACCGTATGAATACTATCGCTACTATCTTTCGAAACAATAAACAAATCTTCAATACTGATCGTATCGTTAATTTCTTTTACGATCATTTTATTGATGATTAAGGCACTAAAGCGATGCAACTCTGCTTCCGCATAAGCTTCTAGCTTTGGAGTCAATACACTGCTTGCCCAATGAAAAACGAAAAAAACACATAAGATGACAAGAAGACAGGTGATGGTCAAAACATTGCCCTTTGATAACTTAATTGCTTTTCTTTGCAACGTATATTTTTTGTGTAAACGAGCTTTTCTTTTCATAACCTCACCTAAAACATTATATGCATAGTATAAAAATTAATCATTTTTCCACAATAAAAATGGTGAGAATATGAATATAGATACTATTATGTCCAAAGATTTAATCGTTGCATCGATTCATGATAATGTAGAGACTGTTGCAACTTTGATGAAAAAATACGATGTCGGCTTTATCCCACTAGTTCTAAATAAAAAAATCATGGGTGTTATTACTGATCGTGACCTCGTCGTAGGAATGCTTGCGAATCATTTTGACATCCATCACTCCGTTGAAAATTATATGACGAAACAAATTATTTCCATCGATGTTCATAAAAGCATCGTTGAGGCCATCAACTTGATGGGCGAACAAAAAATCAAACGTTTGATCGTAACCAATCGCAAAAAGGTCGTCGGCATTCTGTCAATATCAGATTTAATCAATACCGATATCAATCCTGATATCATCGTAAAAAATTTAAAGCAAATTGGTGAAATCTATCGTAATATCGATCGTTTTGATACTGAAATCGATGAATTCTACCTCTAATTGACAAATTTAAAAAGAATCGCTATAATAATCACCCAAGAGGTGTTTATTATGATTAAAAACGCAATCAAAAATTTAGAATCACTGAAAGAAACCATAGTACGTGTCGAAGATTTTTCTAGTAATTCACAATATCGTAGTACATTGCAATCCGCACATGATAAAATGCAATCAAAAGTCGACCATCTTGCTAAAAGAATTACACAAAAGATAAGAAAAGCGGAACTAATGGAGGAACCACTCTATTTGAACATGCTAAAAGTAGATCACTTAGTATTTACGGGAGATGAGAAAAAAATCGTCTTTGAATTTGAAAATGGTAATTCTAATTATCTATATAGCCAAAATCTTCATAACAACAGAATTAATTACCAACCAGAAGATACGATCGATCCGGAATTGTATTCAGCTAGACTCAACATTGGAAATAGTATCGTCCTTTCCACTCTTGATAAACGTATTGTTTTCTCATTAGAAAACAAAAAACTAACTTATCAATATACAGAAGATAATCGTTCTAACAAGATTTATTTTGATCCAAAAGATAGTAAATATGCACGTAAATATCAAACGGAATTACTGAATTATCTAGATAAAGGACAATACCTACTTCGTTTAGAAAGACGAATTCCTAACTGTAAAAATACACCGGGTTTCTATGAAAAATTATTAAAAGATATGCAATTTATTGAAATAACCGATATAAAAACATTAACAAAAATAGCTACTAAATAATAGTAGCTATTTTTTATACATAAATATCTTTGTCTCTCTTATATAATGGAGCAATTTTCTTCGCATCTTGATACTTTGAAACGATAACTGCTTTCTTCTCTTGTAATGTCTTTTTCATATCCAGAACTCTTTGATTTCTGGAACCTTTAAAGTAGAGATCCAAACTACGTTCCCCTAAAATAAATGGCCCATCGACTAAAACATCAATATTCTCTAAAAATTCCATCACATTAGGATCATCTAATGTCAATAGCTCTTCGTAAGTATATCCTGTATAACACCATACATTCAAACCAATTTCATGTGCATACTTGGCAATTTCCAAACAAGGCTTAATTTGATACATAGGATCTCCACCACTAAAAGTGATACCATCTTGACCAACTAATGCTCGTAATTCTTTTTTGATCGTATCGACATCTTCCCAGTATCCACCATCAAAATTCCAAGTTTCGGCATTATGGCATCCGGGACAATGATGAGCACATCCTTGAGTCCAAAGAACAGCTCGAATTCCTTCTCCGTCGACAATACTATCGGATTGTAAAGGGGCTGCTAATTTAATTCGCATTTTTCGCAAATCCGTGTTTTACACGATCTTCTACTTCTGCACGTTTCGCATTATTGAAACGATCAACCGTTCCTACTAAATATCCAGTAATACGACGAATTCTTTCGAATCCTACACCTTCTCCAACTTTCTTTCCTTCTCTTACTGTTACTTTTTCTTCATTTTTCATAATTTTTCCTCCTTTATTTGTTACAACATTCTAAATTATTAATGACTTCGATTGGAACTCCTTCGTAAGCATGTCTACCACAACCAGGACACACATCACCAATAACACCTACATAACCACAAACTGGATCACGATCGACAGGATGATTAATTGCTCCATAACCAATTCCCGCTTCTTTCATAAGACGTACCACTTTTTCAAACGCTTCTACATTTAAAGCAGTATCGCCATCTAATTCTACATAAGTGATATGACCACCATTGGTAAGAGCATGATAAGGGGCTTCTAATTTAATTTTATCATTGATCGAAATATGATAGTAAACAGGAATATGGAAAGAGTTCGTATAATAAGCTCGATCCGTAACTCCTTTAATCTTTCCATAAATCGCTTTATCGATATTGACAAATCTTCCACTTAATCCTTCTGCAGGAGTTGCAATCAATGAGAAATTCAAATTATATTTATCGCTGAACTCATCACATTTCTGGCGCATATGACCAATGATCTCAAGTCCTAATTTTTGACTTTCTGCACTTTCACCATGATGTTTTCCCGTTAATGCCTTCAAACATTCTGCTAAACCGATGAAACCAATGGTCAAAGTACCATGTTTTAACACCCTACGTAAACGATCCGTTGGTTTTAATTTTTCTCCATCAATCCATACTCCTTGTCCCATCAAAAACGGAAAATTATACACATGGCGATTACATTGAATTTCAAAACGCTCTAACAATTGATCTTTTACTAATTCTAATAACTCATCTAATTCTTCGTAAAATTCTTGCATATTTGCCTTTTCCCCATGAAGAATACCATGTTTAATACCTAAACGAGGTAAATTGATAGAGGTAAAAGATAAATTTCCTCGACCAGGTGTAATCGCTTTATCTGGATCAACATGGTTCGCAAGTACCCTAGTACGACATCCCATATACCCAACTTCTGTACGATAATCTCCTGGAACATATCCTTCCAAATTAAACGGTGCATCGATAAAGGAAAAGTTAGGAAACAAACGCTTTGCAGATACTTTACAAGATAACTTGAATAAATCATAGTTAGGATCTTCAGGATTATAGTTAACTCCTTCTTTTACTTTAAAAATAGAAATTGGAAAAATAGGAGTCTCACTATGTCCTAATCCAGCATCTGTTGCAAGAAGATAGTTTTTCATAACCATTCTACCTTCAGCAGATGTATCGGTTCCGAAATTAACAGATGAGAAAGGTACTTGTGCACCTGCTCTCGAATGCATCGTATTTAAATTATGGATAAATGCTTCCATTGCTTGATAAGTAATACGATCCGTTTTTTTCAATGCCTTCTCATAAGAAACCTCAAAAATATGTTTCACTTCATCCGAATCCTTTGCAAGTGCATCAAACATATGAATATCAAATTCAATCGAATTCAAGCGATCAATCTCTCGTGCCACACGATCCATATTGATAAACGTTCCAAAGCCACTATAATCTAATAAATCAGCAATTTGTTGTTTAAATTGTTTGCGGAATGTCTTAACAACTCCAGGAGCCATAAAATAGTCGAATGCCGGAATTGATTGACCACCATGTTGATCATTCTGATTCGATTGAATTGCAATTGCTGCAAGCGCACTATAAGACATAATATCATTCGGTTCACGCAAATGACCATGACCAGTTGAAAATCCATTTTTAAATAACTTACTTAAATCGATTTGACAACAAGTCGTTGTGCCCATTGGCAAGAAATCCATATCATGAATATGAATTGCACCACTATCATGAGCCTCTGCAAACTTTGCTTTCATCAAATAAGATTTTGCAAATTCTTTGGAAACCGTACTTCCATATTGAAGCATCGTTCCCATTGCCGTATCACCATCGACATTGGCATTTTCTCTTTTATTATCTTCTTCGTGAGCTGATTTTAATCCCAATCCCTCAATTGTCTTTAAAAATTTATGTAACTTCTTCTCATCACTGAAGACTTGACGAGATTGATTTCTTCTTTCACGATATTCCGAAAATGATTTATAGACATCATCATATCCTTGTTTCTTAAGTTGATCTTCGATCATATCTTGAATCTCTTCAATTTTAATCTTATCGTTTTCCTCATAATTCTTTTCGATATCGGCAATCACTTTTTGATACACTTTATTAATATCTTTTTCTGTATATTTCGCTTTTGCTGTTGCCATTTCTGTCGTTTCATCGTCATCATCGCGAATCGTACTATCAAATCCCTTTTTGATTGCCAGTGCAATTTTCGTTCCATCAAAATCCACTTTTTTCCCATTTCGTTTCACAACGACTAACGTTTCTAATTTATCCATCACTTCTGTCACATTAACACCCTCCTACTATCTAATAACACTTTCATTATAAGACGAGAAATTGGATAAGTCAATCATTTTTTTGTATTTTTTTCGAACTTTTGTTCGCCAAACTCAAGCTAGGCTTTATATTTCAATATTTTTCTGAAAAAAACTTTTTTTCAAAAATTTACATTTTGTACTTTTTCGATTTTTTGCTTATTTTTTTAAATTAATTTATAGTTAATTATTGCCATTAACCCCTTTTATTTAAACAATTTTTACTTTCATACATCAAAAATTAATTGGTTGTTATCATTGTAAAAAATTAAAAAAAGCAAAAAATGAATTTTTGCTTTTTTCGTTTTTTAAGAAATTTTTATTTTTCTAAATCAGTTCTTTTAATTTCATTTTCCTTTGGAAGTGTCACCACATCTGAAACGGAACTTGGCTTATAATTAATAATATTTTGATTCTTAAGTGCCGCATAGATAGATGGTGCCCCAATAAAGCTAAATACCCCTACCCAAATACCATCGCATAAATTTAATTCATAAAAAGACATGGCAAAGGGAATACCTATCGCAAAAGAAAAAATTAAATTCAAAATCCAGATTTGATAACTTTTGTTGATCCAAGCGAGCGTTTTAAATTTCTGAATAAGTGCCATTAAAATAAAACTAAAAGTTATCGCTATTACCAATACATCTAACAAATGAGTAGGAAAAAAAGCTTCCATCTATTCACCTCCTGCATCTTTTGTGTCACATGGTTCAATTGGAAAAGAACTAAATTTTTCCATAATTTCTTCCATGACATTGTCTTCGCCAAGATTATGATATTCAAGGTACAAAAGATTCACTCTCTCTTTTTCATCTACCGTCATCGTTCCTTTTTTTAAATAATAATCATAATCTTCTAATAAATGAAGTCTCAAAAGAGCCCTAACACTATTTTTTGTCGTATTTATAACATGGAAATATTTGTGAACTTCTTTTCCAATATATCCTAAAATTACTACGACAATTCCAAATGCAAATTGAATCCAATACTGTAAAATAAATTCTATCATATCAATCGCTCCATTCCTATTATGTTATATGTCAAAAACGTTCTTTGGTGTATGGAATTACCCACAATTACATATAGTTAGATAGGTGGTTTTATGCGAAAACATGTAATCTTACTTAGCAGTCTTCTCATTTTATTATGTGGATTATCAGGATGCTTTCATACTCCTCAAAAAGAAACAAAAGATAATATCAATTCCATCATCGAAGAACAAAATAGTAATATTTTAATCAGTATTAATTACCCCGTAACCCATATACAAGCCTTTGATAGGATCTTGGACCAGGATGTCGAACACATTTACAACCAATTTAAAGAAGAATACGAATCGTTTCAATCACTTAGTGAAGAATCCGAACTCAATATCGATTATACCTATGATATCGTAAACGAACGATACTATAACATCACGCTAACAGTCTTCCTATCAAGTTCTAAATTAGCGCATCCCATTACGGAATTCAAAACCTATGTCTACGATAAAAAAGATAAAAAGCTATTAACAATATCCGATCTATTAAAGGAAGAAGAGCGAGAAAAATTAGTACCAAAAATAGAACAACAACTATTAACAACCTATCAAGATTGCCTCTTATTAGAAGAAATGCAAGGATATATCACACCATCAACAGATTACTTATTTACGATCGATGATCGTAATCTCACAATTTATTTTAATCCAGGTATTATTACAAGTCATGATTGTGGAATCATAAAAGTTGATATTCCCGTATCCGAACTCTCGTTAGAAATTCCCCTTACCAAAGATGTCTTCCAACCACTTACTTTTGAAACACCGGTTCAAATTGAAAAAGTAATCGATCCTACAAAACCCGTCGTAGCCCTTACTTTCGATGATGGTCCAAGTAAATACACAAAAGAAATTATCGACATTTTAAAAGAATATGATGCCAACGCTACTTTCTTTGTACTAGGTAATAAAGTAGAGCTCTATCAGGAAACCATTCGCCAGTCGATTGCGAACGGAAATGAAATTGGTAATCACTCTTATAATCATAAACAATTAACCAAATTATCCGTATCCGAATTAAAAGAACAAATTGATAAAACACAAGATATACTAAAACAATATACAGGATATACACCACGTCTATTACGTCCTACCTATGGAGCCATCAATCAGAAAGTACGGTCTAACACTGATTTAAGTATCGTTCTATGGAACATTGACCCCAAAGACTGGAAAATAAAAGATAGTGAAACAATTGCCAATAATGTTTTGACAAAAGTAAGTGACCGAGATATTATTCTGATGCATGATACGAAGAAAAGAACCGTCGAAGCAGTAAAAATAATCGTTCCAGCTCTGATCGAACAAGGATATCAATTGGTAACGATCAGCGAATTAGAAGAAGTGAAATTATTAAACCAACAGTAGACGACTATCATGAAGAAGTCGACATTCTTTTCTTGATCCAAATCGTCTTGACCATTCTCTTCATTTTTATCACCATCATATCCTTATTAGTACTCTACGATGCCTATTTAAAATTCGATGAAAAAGAAGGACTCTTCAGCGATCAAGAAGTAGAAGAAATTCTCCGTATCATTCGTCTCATCTCCGTATTTATCACTTTAGGTTTCTTGTGGAACACCTATCAAGGTGTTAAAATAGCAAAACAATTAGACGCATATAACCAAAACTTAAAAATTCAACTTTTAAATTCATGGATTTCCATCATTCCCGACTTACTAGCTCTTTACGTAACTTATAACAGCGATAACGAACTCGTTCAATCATTTAATCCAGAAACATAAAAAAAAACACGTCACAACGTATTTTTTTAATAATTAACGATAATATTTGGTAACAAATTACTATCTACGTAAATATATTTCACATTACTCATATCAACGGAAATACTAGCTAACGTTTCTGTTGCCGATGTTTTTAATTGATAATAAACTTCAGTCGGATTTTCACTCAACCATGAAGAGAGACTATCCACATTCGGAAATAACTGTGTTGGTACTCGTAAATAAACATATTGAGAACTACCAGCCGTTGGAGTAGCTGATATTCCTGCTGTTTCTATGGCTGCGTTCCAAGTAGATTTGGTATATTTCAAAATGGAAGTCATAACATCATAAGTGCCATCGATTCGATTTTCTCCAAACAAAGGATACACAATTGTATGTAATTCACCATTCGCACTGGTTGAATTACCATAAATCGATCCAGCTTGACTACCATCTAGAATTGCTACTCCAACATTTCTTACCACTTCTACCGTACCATTACTACTAATTTGAATATAGTCTCGAATATCAGTCCCTTCGATACTACGAAGTGGCTCCGCTAAATTAATCATGCGAGTAACAACCGTTCCATCTTGTTCTACAATCTTTAATCTTAGTATAGCATTATCCCCAATATTGTTTATCGTCTTTGGAAAATCAGGAACTGGTTCTTCTCTAGGTGTCAAAGAAAACGAACTAATCTTAAATGCATACTGATAAGGAGATACCCCATTGTAAGAAAATTCAATCGCCTTCAAAGTTTTACTAGCATCACTTGTATACTGATAAGTCGTAAACTTGGTATCACTATGCTTACCAATTTGATTATATTCCGAATAAGTACCATCTGTATAGACAAAACGCATCAAAGGATAATATTGAGAATCCATCGAAGTAGCCGCTATGGCTCGACTTTCAATCGAAAAAGTATAGGCCGTTTTTTCCTTAAAAGCATAACGAAACCATTCCTGATTCGTTCTATAAATAGAAGCCGAATCTACTACTAAAGCTTCACTATTTTCCAAAGTCACAAACTCTGCTTCTTCTCTTGTTTCTACTACTTTATTAGCTAAAGCTTCAAAATTATTATCATCTGCATAAACACTCTTTCCATCGACGACAATACTAGAAATCGTTCGATCAGAGTCAACAGCAATAATTTGTCCACTATCACCACTAACTTCGCTTGACTCTAAATAACGATACGTATTATTGGTGGCTGTTCCCGTTGCTTCTACGATACCATCCATCTTTCCACCATTTAAAACATCATTTGGAATCGTATCCAAATATCCTAAACTAGCTAATTCGTAGATAGATACATATCTTTTTTCATCAGTATCAATCGTCATTCCATTTTCCATCAAATAAATCTCTGCCGCATCATAGATCTCACTCAACTGTTGATCATAACTCTTCTCACGTGACTGACGAATAACACCACCAACAATCGGTGACACAATAAGAGCTAAAATTCCTAACACGATGATAACTGCCAGTACTTCAACCAATGTAAATCCTTTTCTCTTCATTTTATCAAACCTCTATCTTCTTTATTATTAATTTACCATATTTCCCTATTTTTTACAAGAATATTAGCATTTATGAATAAAATGTCGTATAATAATAGTAGGTGAAATTATGAAAAGTTTTAGAGAGAGTTTAAAAATGATTGCCCTAAAAAAGTGCTTGCTTTATTTAGGACTTGCAGTTCTAATTGGAATTGCTTTATGGAGTCAAGATGTTTCTGATTACTTCAAGCCAGAATGTGTAATTGATAGTGTCCAAGATGTTGCTCGTTGTCAAGGTGAAAATAAATATGTAGAAGTGAACTTCGATACTATCTATCAAACCAATTATGCTTACACGATCAACGAAAAAGAAACAGGTCTATTCGTCGATATCGATCTAGATGGGTATAGCTTAATTGCTGTCGTACCAATCAGCTACGAAGAAGAACTATTCAGTGGTGACAAAACAACTGTTCATGGTACCCTAGAAGTATTTCAAGATGAAGCAATGATCGACGGTTACCAAAAAATTCAACAACAATATTTAGAAGAATTTAAAGATGATGCGACCGAAGAAGAAATCTTAGAAATGTTTCTTCCTTATCAATTAAACGCTTACAATGGAAAGAAAAGTGACATTACCCTCAATATTCTTCTCTTTATTATTCCATTCATTGTTGTTTCTTGTTTTGCTATTTACCATTTCTATCGTTTTATCAAACCAGACATGAAACAAATATATGGTAAAAAAGATTCTCAAAGAGAAGAAACAATCAATAAAATGGAAGATGAATATTTACATAAAGAAAAAGAATATCAAAAAAATTCGCTCACGCTTACCGAACACTATGTGATTCAAAAGACAACTTTTCTTTTAAAAGCAAATCAAATCGACAATATCGTATGGATCTATAACCGTATTATCAAGCAATATGGAAGAGAAGTAAATCGTTTCTTGATTATATGCTTTAACGACGGAACGAGTATGAATATTCGTGCCAAACAAGAAGAATACGATAAAATAGTAGAAATCATTCAAACAAAAAATGATCATATTTTATATGGTTACAAACCAGAATACCAAAAAGCATGGAACAATAATTCAGCACTTAAAAAGGAATCCTAAGATTCCTTTTTATTTTTTAATTTTTCTTTATATTCCTTACATACCTCATCTAATTCCTGAATCAACGCATTCCAAGCTTCTTCCGTTTCCACTCTCGCACCACTCGCATAAATATGACCACCACCATTAAAATGTGTCGCTACTTCATTGATCACAGGTCCTCTAGAACGAATGGAACCACGGATTAACTCCCCATTTTTATCGACCGTAAAAATGCACCAAACGAGAACTTCTTCAATATAGTTAAATTCACTTACCATATTACGAGCAGCAGAAGCATCGATACCATACTCTTCTAAAACTTTTGAATCAATACGTAAATAGGCAAGCCCATTCTCCGTTATTTCAAAATGATTGGCAATGTATCCCTGAAATTTAATATCTCTAATAGAACGCATGTAAAGTGATTCGTAAAGATTTGTAAAATTAATATTTGTTCTTTGAATCAACTTTGACACTAAACGAAATGTTTTCGGAGTCGTATAATAAAACATAAAACGATTCGTATCAGCAACAATTCCAATATACAACTTTTCAGCTGCTTCCTTAGTCATTACTAACTTCGTACGAAAAACAAGTTCAATCACCATCTGAGAAGCACTACTAGCTTCTTCATCAATCCATTCCAAATCACAAAAAGTTTCGATAAACGGATGATGATCAATCTTAATGGTCTCTTTAAACTTGTCAGGATCTACCCCATCTACCCTTTTTTTATCAGGAGTATCGGTAACAATCAATAAAGCATCTTGATACATTCCTTCTTCAAACTTGTCTAGCATTCCCAAATATTTAAACTTAGAAACAGGAAACCCAACCGCATATACTTTTTTATTTGGAAATGTATTTAAAATAATATCACGTAAGGCAATGGAACTAGCCAAAGCATCAGGATCCGGACCAACATGACGAGCAATTACAATTGTATCATATTTCTTAATCTTTCGATAAATCTTTTTATAAATATTGTTTGTGAACATAATATCCCATTCCGTTCTATTCCTTTCCATTATAACAAAAGAAACTAAAAAAAGAAATACTTAGCCTATGTTCCATTCTTTATTTCATCACCATTCCTATACAATAAGTTGCATGACTAGATCATCATTACCATTATTTTTTCATTATAGTAGTTCATCCAATAGCAATAACAATGAATGAATAGAAAACAAAAAAACGGCTTCACACCGTTTTACTATTTTCATCATAGCTTTTCTAAACTTCCAAAGGAGATATTGTCATTACCATTTTTTACTAATACTTATTCGTTCACAGTTAAACTATTTGGTACTAAAATGTGTAGTCTGCACAAGTACATACTGGTAATCTTATGTACTCATTACTTATTATTCGTTTTTTTATTTTGGTTATGTGAGGTAGTTTCTGGAAGTTTTACCCCTTTTACTTTTTGATAATAAGTTGCATTTACAGCAATTCCCAAAACTAATATATACGATAGAATATAAATCCACATCATCATGATAATAATATTGGACATACTACCATAAAATAAGTCATAGTTTGCAAAATTAGATACATAATAAGAATAGATAGCAGTTACTAAAATAAAACCAAGCGTCGTTAAAAAGGCACCACGATTCATATAACGACTTGGAATTCGTTTATCAGGAGCCATCGTATAAATTACTTTAATCGCATAGAAAATAACGATAAAAGCAATCGGCCATTTCAATAAAACGAAAACTAAATAAACTTCTTTTGTCAGAAAACTAAGAACATCCCACTTTAATAACAACGCCAAGATCGTATTACCAAAACCTAATACAATTAACGAAGTAAAGAATAAAGACATTAATAGAATTGCCATAAAAAACGCTTTTATACGGCCTTTTAAATAATTATCATTGGGAATATCATAAAGAGTATTTGATGCAATAATGATAGAATGTGGTCCATTTGAAGCTAAAATAAAACCCGTTATCATAAATATGAGAACATTTGCATCTAATCCTTGTCCACTGATAAAAGGAAGTAAAATTTCCGTAACTTCGGCAGGTAATGCTTGATTCATAAAACTGATCAATGATTCGATGGAAATGGAAAATAAAGACGCAATATAACCAATTAACGTAATGATTGGGATAATGGAAAGAACTAAAAAGAAAGCAAGTTGGCCAGGCAAAATACGCATAACTGGTTTACCGATAATATCTAATAAACGTCTGATGATTTGTTTCATTCTTTCCATGGCATTCTTCCTTTCAAAAAAGCAAAGAAAATCTTTGCTTAATTATTATTTTCTTCTTTGGCTGTACGCATATCGAGAGTTGCTTCATTGACAGCATCATCGATTGTCTTGATTGCATCTGTAATCATGCTATATCCAACTGCTGCTCCAAATCCATGCGCTAATTCTTTCATTTCTTTATTTAATTTACGAATATAAGCAACAATTTGTTTCTCATCATATCCAACTAAATAAATTAAGAATTCATTTCCACTAGTACGCAAAATATCGCTATTTGGAATTTGGGTTTTAATCAAAATATTAGCAGCTTCTTTAATAACATTGTCTCCTTCTTGATGACCATAATTATCATTAATATAAGCAACGTTATTCAAGTCGACAATGACAATCGACTGTGGATAAACTTCGCTCTCATCCCAAGCCTCAATATTATCATTGAGATAATTTCGGTTTTTAAGAGAAGTTAACTGATCGATATATTTAATCTTATCACCTTTACTTAAAGAAGCTTGTTTCTTCTCCATATGAATATATTTATATAATCCAAAGATGGCAAATAAGCCAACAATTCCTCCTAGAATAATGGTAATAATCGTAAGAAAAATATTATTTCCATTATTAAAATCTAATAATGTTCCATAAGCAGAACTTGTAAATGTTCTTTCGTTGATAAATGATAAATAAAGATCGAAAAATTCAGCAAAAACACTATTCGCTTTGATATCTCTTACCACAAATTGATAAGAAGAAGGTAAATAGAACGTATAATCTTTCGTAAAACGTTCTAATTCATCATGAACATAATATTCATAAGTTGCTTCATCGATCGCAATAATACTAGAAGAGGTTTTCATTTCTAATAATTTATTGATACTATCAGCTTCTGTTATTTTAACATCTTGTGCTTGTAGATAATCGGCGATTTTTGTCCCTTTTACCGCTAATACTTCTTTCCCTTTTAAAGAGTAAAGTGAATTCACTACTAAATCATAGTCGACATCTGATAAAATAACAACTGCTTCATCACTTGTCGATACCGTATCATAAACATCCATATCATAATTCGTATTGGCATTGGTTCCGTAGAAGAAATCAATTTTATTTTCATTAAAAGCTGTTAACAAAGCCTCCATATTATTGTACTCATTATAACTAATTTCAATATCAGCCAATTTTGAGAAAGCTCTCAGAATATTACTATTGATACCAGCTAATTTATTTTTATAAATAGTATTGTAAGGGCGATTATCGATGAACCCATAAACGTATCGTTTGCTTCTAAAATCAGCCTTTTCTTTCTCCCCAACTTGTTTATATGTAAAATAATGACTAGAGAAATACTTATTAAAAGAATTTTCAAAATGATCGCTCGCCCATTTCTGATAATATTTTCGAATAATTGTATTTAAGCGATCAGTACTTCCTAACGTAAGCACATAATTTTCGTTCAATCCTTCTAATTGATAAGCAATATGAAAATCAGCATTCTCAACCACTTCTTTTAAATATACGAGTTGTGGTACGACAATCGCATCGATTTCACGCTCTATCGAATCTTCTTCCTCCGATTCAGTACCAATCAATGCTGAAATAAGTTCGACTCTCGTCTCATAAGCTTTAAACGTTACATCTAAACCACTGAAATAAGCGCTCACTTTTTCTAAATCAGCATTCGTAACACCAATCGTAAGATTTTGAATTTCATCTAAACGATTGTATTTCACTTTTTCCGCCGTAATGAGTGATAAGGTATCTTGATAAACTAAAATATCATTATCTTCTACTGTTTCTTTAATTTGAAAAGCATATTCACTTGCTGGTTCATTCTGATAATTCAACGATATTTTATTGAATTCTAATCCAGTATCCTTTTCTAACGCTGTTAAGAAATCAAAAAATACACCTTCTCCATTATAATTGAATACAGGAATATTATTGGTAATCGCTAAATCGATTACTTTATTTTTATTACTTTCGATCCATTGTTTTTCCAAAATAGTCAAAGTTGTATTTTTATCTTCACTTGTAAAATAACGATATACTCCAAAAGAAACAATCGCAACAATCAAAATAGCGAAAAGAGTAATCCATATTTTTTTATTTTTCATTTTTACCACCTATTCATGATAATTCCATTGAAATCCAACACTCGTTTTATGCTTATAACCAATATATGGATAAAGTTCGCTTTCTTCATCCTCATCACATGTTAGAAATACTTGAATATCATAATATTCTTTCTCTTCATCTGATAAAAATTCTAATGTTTTATCGGCATAAGAGACTGCTGTAATTAAATCCGTATCTTGTTTGACATCAATAATAAAATTCATAATGCGTCCACTCAAATGATAGTCAACCGCATTCACATTCTCATTTTGTTCTAATTCTTGTTCGATACGTTTGATCGTATCATCACTTACTTTAACATCATCGATACCGTCTAAACGATTCCCATAAACACTTTCCCCTGCATTAGGAAGTACTAACTCGCATACTGCAAAAATAGCTAGTCCCATTATCACTAAGAAGATAAGTCCACCGATGATATAAAATTTATGTTTCTTCACAAATTCCATAACGTCACTCCAATCGTATTTTCATTATACTATATTCTACGCTTTTTTTCAAACTAATATTTCTCGAGTTCTTCCACCAATAATTTACTAACTATCTGAGGATTTGCTTGACCACGAGACTCTTTCATGATCTGACCCATTAAATATTTCGTTGCACGATCAAGTCCTTTTTTATAATCCTCAATCGAACTAGGATTTGCTTCGATCACTTTCTTTACCATAAGAAGTAATGCATCCGTATCTTGAATTTGTTCCATTCCAAGAAGTTTCGCTAATTTCTTTGGGCTCTCTTTTTTCTCTAGGAAAACAGGCAATAATTCTTTCCCCTGCTTACTAGATAATTCCCCACTCGCAAGTAAATCGATCAATTCAATAAAATAATCCGGATTTAAATTCAAGTCATCGAGTGTCATACTATCTTTATTTAAATAACTGAGTAAATCTCCTGTAAGAATATTAGCTGCTACTACTGGATTACAACGTTCTTTAATTCTTTCTAAAAACATCGATAAATCAATATTAGCAATCAACGTTTTAATATTATTTTCATTGATGCCTGCTTCACGATAAGATTTTCTTAGTGCTGCTGGTAAAACAGGTAAAGAATCAAGCGTTTCTTGAATCCATTCATCACTAATCGTCACATAAGGAAGATCCGGTTCTGGAAAATAACGATAATCGTTTCCCGTCTCTTTGACACGCATCAATATCGTCGTATTTGTTTTATCGTCAAATCTTCTTGTCTCTTCATGAACTTTCTCACCACGTTCTAACATTTCTGCTTGACGATTCATCTCATAACGGATACTCGTTCCAACATAACTGATAGAACCAATATTTTTAATTTCTACTTTTGTGCCAAATTGATTACTTTCTTCCTCTTTCAAAGAAACGTTCGCATCACATCGCATACTTCCTTCTTCGATCTTTACATCACTAATACCTAGATAAAGCATAATCTCACGAAGTGTTTCCAAATAAGCAACTGCTTCTTTATCATTTGCAATTTCTGGTTTACTGACAATTTCGATAAGCGGTACTCCAGCACGATTAAAATTGAGAAGAGTACCATTCAAACTATGAATGCTTTTACAAGTATCTTCTTCGATATGAATACGTTCAATTCCAATCTTCTTAGTATAGCCATCTACTTCGATCTCTAAATAACCATCATAACCAATTGGCGTCTCTTGTTGTGTAATCTGATAACCTTTTGGTAAATCCGGATAAAAATAATTTTTTCGATCAAAGTGCATCACTTGATTGATGTTACAATGACAAGCAAGTGCTGCCTTTAACGCCATGTTGATAACTTCTTTATTTAATTTTGGAAGCGTTCCAGGATAACCTAAATCAATGACTTCCACATTCGTATTAGGTTCGTTACTAAAAGCATTTTTTGCATGCGAATAAACTTTTGCCTTACTTTTTAGTTCAACATGAACTTCTACTCCGATTGTAGGAACTAACATGTTCTACCTCCTTTCGGATCTAAATCTAATTTCAATTCTTTCTCAATATAAGAAGCTAACATATAAATCTTTTCTTCCATGAAGTAAGAGCTGATAATATGCATACCAATTGGTAAATGTTCATGATTAAAACCAATTGGTAAACTCATTCCTGGAAGACCAGCCATATTGACTGGTATCGTAAGTAAATCATCATAGAAACTCTTCAAAGCGTCATCACTTTTAACGCCAAAATCATAAGCGACATTGGTATTCGTCGGACCAATGATTAAATCGTATTTTGTAAACACCTCGCGAAATGCCTTTGTCATCTCATTACGAAGTACCAAAGCCTTATGATAATAAATATTAGCATTCTCACCGCTTAAAACATAAGACCCAATCATAATACGACGTTTTACTTCACGACCAAATCCTTCCGCACGACTCTTCTTATACAATTCTTCTAAATCGGAAAACTCATCCGTCACATGACCAAACTTAATACCATCAAAACGTGCCAAATTAGAGCTTGCTTCTCCTAGCGCGATAATTTGATAAAGTGGGATCGCATATTCTAGATAAGGAATATCGATATAGTCAATCACACAACCAGCTTTTTCTAGTAAAGCAATTACCTCTTCCACTTTATGTTTGACTTCCCCATCGATCGTATCACTCATATAGTAATTTGGTACGGCAATTTTAAAGCCACGAATGTCTTTCCCTAATGCGTCAACATAATGTCCAACAGGTGTATCAGAACTTGTCAAATCATTCTCATCTGATCCACTGATTGCTTCTAGTAAAATCGCATTATCTTCGACATTTTGCGTCATTGGACCAATTTGATCTAGACTAGATGCAAACGCAATTAAACCATAACGAGAAACACGACCATAAGTTGGTTTCAATCCCACTAATCCACAAAAACTAGAAGGTTGACGAATACTACCACCTGTATCACTACCAAGTGCTAAAGAAACTAAACGTCCACTTACTGCAGCCGCACTTCCACTACTACTTCCCCCTGGAACTTTCGTTTCATTCCAAGGATTAACTGCATAAGGAAAATAACTAGTCTCCCCTGTCGAACCCATGGCAAATTCATCCATATTAGTCTTTCCTATAATAATCATATGTCTCTCTTTGATTTTCTTTATTACGGTTGCATCATAAATGGGATCGAAATCATCTAACATATGAGAAGCACAAGTTGTACGTAAATTTTTGGTCACAATATTATCCTTAATGGCAATCGGAATTCCAAATAATAAATTATCTACTTCCAGATTTTCTAACTCTTTAGCCTCTTTCAATGCTTCTTCTTTATTTAACGTAATAAAAGCATGATAATCATGTTCTTCTATCTTGGCAAATGCTTCTTCTACTAAATCGATTGGTTTGATGGACTTACTTTTTAGTAGTTCATGAAGCTCTTTGATACTTTTACTTAAATAATTAGTCATTTAACACCTTTGGAACCACCACGTATCCATCAACTACGTGTTTGGCATTTTTAAATATTTCATCTTTCGTAAGCATTTCTCCCACTTCATCTTCACAAAACTTATTTTGATTATTCGTTGGTGCAATTAAAATTTCTCCATTCTCATCGATATTCACTTTATTGATTTTATCAATTTCCGTTAAAATGGAAGCAAGTTGTACACCATACTTTTCTTTTTCTTCAGGACTAATTGCTAATCTTGCTAAATTGGCAACATGATCCACTTGTTTTTCACTTAGTTTTTCCATTGTTTCACCTTCCTAAAACAAAATATTAGGATAAACCTAAACATTAATATTATAGCATATCTTCATTTCTTTTCGTTAAAAGAAGCAAAAAAAATGAGAAATTATCCCATTTTAATAACGATAATATGATGAAACATTAAAAATTTATCATTCCACATAATACTGATACCAAAGTGCTTATTCTTAATAGAATCTCTTTTCAACAAAAAAGAGGGTCTTATCATACCCTCCATACAAGAAAAGATTATTTCTCTTCTTTCCCACTTTTTGCGTTTTGATCAGAAGCTTCTAATTTAGCTAACACTTCTTTTGTAGCTACGATAGCTTTCTCACGAATAGAATTAGCTGCTTTTTCTAATACTGGCGTTCCTTTTTCAACTGCATAATCGACAAGTTCTTCCGCCATATCTTGAATTTGTTGTGCTTTTTTCTTAGCAATTTTTACAACTTTTTCTTTATCTAATTCTTCGATTTCGGATTTCAATTGATAAAGTTTAATTTCAAATTCTTCTTTTACTTCTTCAGCATCGATATCTTTAATTTTAGCAATCATTTCATCGATTTTTTCCTTTAATTCTCTTCTCGTATCTTTTCCTGATTTAGGAGCAAATAGAACTCCTAATCCAGCTCCGATTGCAGCTCCTGCCAAAAATTTTCCAAATCCACTACTTTTCTTTCCATTTTTACTCATTTTCATCTTCCTCTTTTCTTTCTTTTTTATTGAAAAAGCCTAAAACAGTATTACTGATAAAAGCAACTGCTCGATCAGTCATAAGGGTAAGGGCATCAGCCGAACGATCGACGATGTTAAAAACACCATCTAATTTAGCTGACTTATTGCTAACATCATCGATTAAATAATCGACTTTCTTTAAAGTTTTCATAAGTCGTAATACAAAAATCGTCAGTACTACTAAGAGAATACAACCTAAAATACATACGACAATAATAGCAAACTCTGTCATATCGACCATTATTCATCATCCCTCTTTTCATACATGGAATCGATTAACTGAAAAAGATCACTTTCTTTTAAATCTAACTCTTCTTTGGAATCCTCCAATTTATTTAATTCTTCAGCAACCATATTTTCCTCTTCTTCTTTTTGAGGTTCTGATGGTTCTACTGAAAAGTCCTCATCAAGTAAATCTCCTTCATCCGTTACATCCAATTCTAAACCAGATAATTCATCGATTTTGGCATTTTTTTCAACTCGTGTCTTTGGTTCTTCGGTCTTTACCTCGATTGTTTCATGATCGACCATATCTAATTCATCAAAGATATCTTTTTCTTTCATAATTGGTTCTTCTTCCAATGTTTCTATTTCTTCTACTTCTGTCTCATCATTAAACAAGATCGAATTATTAAACATCGTATTTTCCAAATCATCCTCTAGCGTTCCATACGCTTTTTTACGAACATCATCAACGGTAAGTGCTCGTGACGTATGACTTCTTGTCACAGTTGTTCCTTTATCAGAAATATCTTCTTTATGATAATTCTTATCGAGAACTCCATATACTGGTGAAATAATCGGACTTGGTGCGAATTTCTTTTTCTCTTCTTTTTTTCCACCCATATAAGTTTCTTTCTTAGGAACCGGTGCCGGAGCAGCCTTTGGTTTTGGCTTTTCCACAGGTTTCGGTTGTTCTAAATTGACAAAATCTTTATCATCAAAGAAGACAGGAGTTCGAAGCTTTTCCTCTCTTCTAAGCGTTTCATTCTCCGTAATATCCCTCGTTTTTACTTCTTCTCTTGGAGATGGTGCAGGTATTTCTACTTGCATCACTTCCTTTTTAATAGGAGTCTCTTCGACTTCCACTTCTTCTGTAAATAAATTCTTGATTTTATCCATAAAACCCATATTTACCACCTCTAATTTTATTCTTCTCCAGTTGTTGGAGTACTATCATCCACTACTTTTAAGAAATTATCACTTGTATCTTTCTTAGAAGCAAAGATGTCGTATTTTTCTTCTTGATTCACAAAATAATCATCATTCAACATCAACTTAATCACGTTATTATTAAATTTGACTGTCGATAAAATATAGGAAGCATTTAAGACGACTAATTCAATATCGTCCTTATTTACTAATGCCTCAATTTTCGCATAATTATACATAAATTCTATAAAATAGTATCCTGTATCTTCATCGATATTAATTTCCAAATAACCATCTTTATCATGAATGCTGATCGCCCTTGAATAGTAAGCATCTGGATTTACTTCATATTCAATTTTTCTCTGATAATAGTAACTGACAGCATCAATATATAAATAATAGTAATTACCATCCGAATAAAGTTTTTCATTCAAATCGTTGGTATCGATATAAGTTACGCCACGTGGAACATAGTACTTATACCCCTTCCCAACACGATTATATAATTCATTATCCTTTGATAAAACAACATTCACCGTATTATCGATACTGTTCGTGTCGATTCGTACCATTGTACATCCGGTTAAAAGAAGCGTTACTAAGAAAAGAATTATGATCTTTTTCATATTTCACCACTCTTACTATAAGTATAACAGATTTTTCCATTCTTGGATAGATTTTTTCATGTCTTTTGTACATCAAATGTCTACTTTTTCTTGGTTACTTCGACAAAGTAAATGGGTTTCCCAAGCGACACAAATTTACTTTCATATTCCGTCGCAATATTATCTTTTATCAGTTCATCTTCGTATAAATTCAAAGATAACTTACTTAGTTCATAACCATAATTCGTAAATGAAATTAAAGAATATTCAAATAATTTACGATTATCTGTCTTCATCTTAATTCGATAATCTCCTCGAAAAAGAGAATCGTATCTTGTTAAAAAAGGGGTACTTGTAAGTCTTCTTTCTTCATGACGATTCTTAGGCCAAGGATCAGAAAAATTAAGATAAATCGTATCAACCTCATGATCGAAGACATTCTCGATATGGGAAGCATCCATACGAATTAAACGAAGATTAGGAAGATCGATATCTTGCAATTTATCAATCGCTCTCACGATGACACTATCAAATTTTTCAATTCCAATAAAATTAATTTCTGGATATCTTTTGGCATTTTCAATGATGAAATTTCCTTTTCCCATTCCAATTTCGATATGAAGAGGATGCTCGTTTTCAAAAACATCATGAAAATGTCCTTTATATTCTTCTGGGTTTAAAAGTAGATAAGATGATGATTCAATTTTTTCTTTTGCACCCTTAACATTCTTCAACCTCATATTACCACCTTTATAAATTATACCATACCCATTCTTTTATCACAACTAAAAAACTTTTATAAAATGTCACGCAAACTAAACGAACGCATATAATGAATTAGAAATGTAAGGAGTGTGTAAGTATGAAAAAAGATCGCAATTGTGGCGCAACCCCATACCCTGTTTATCCAACTTATCCGGGAATGGGACCTGGTCCTGTTATAACAAGTGGTGCTATGCCAATGCAAGGTGGCTATATGGCACCTTATCCACAACCAATGCCAGCACCTATGCCAATAGGTCAAACAAGCGGGTATAGTTATGGTGGAAGCAATGGAAATGATAATATACAAGAAAAAATGAATAGAATGGAACAACAAATTCAAAACTTAGATCGCAGAGTTAGTCGTCTTGAAAATATGGTCAACAATAAAACAACCGGTTTCGCCAACAATCAATATACAGATGCTAATTATCATGTAATGTAAAAGGATCGATTAAATCGATCCTTTTTATCTTTTAGAAACGGCCACCGCCGCCACCTCCACCGAATGATCCACCACCACTAGAGAATCCACCACCAAATCCTCCTGATGAAGAATTATTACTTTGAGCAGCACTTCTCGTAGAAATAGCGGTGTTAACAGCACTATTCATACTCGTGTTAATCGTACGATTAAAGGCTGTTATCACATTAAAGTAATGAACATCTAAAATTAAATCCGTCGTCGTATAAGTAGACTGTGGCATTTCTTCAAATTTAATTTTCATCGTCTTCGCTACCTTATTCGCTAAACCAAAGACAGTCGCATATACTAAGTATTTTTCCCACAATGTCACTTGTGGCAAATCCTTTGTCTCAAAACTTCCAAAGTCATTGAGGAAGTTCTTCAATCCTTTCCATTTTGCATAATCATTATTTCCCTCTTTGGTACGTTTTGTAATCGTTGCAAAATAAATGAGAGATACAACACTAGCGCCAAGAACGACGATCGGTAAAAAGAGAATCTCCAATGTTACCATTGTAATAATCGATAAGATAATTCCCAAAACAGAATAAAGGGAAGACCATCCTTTGGCTTTCGAAGACGCTTCGAAAAAGTGATATTGATTCGCATCTTTTAATACTTGATTCTTCCATTTCTCATAATTTGTTAAGAAACTGTCATAATTTCTTTTAGCCGCTTTTTTTGATGGCACTTAACGTCACACGATTATCAGAACCAATATTGCCAAATAACCATGCAATCAATGTCTGATCGCTTTCTTTTAAATCACGTTTAGCCGGCTCGTAAATCAATTCATAATCTTTCTTACCAAGTTTGTTAAACTTGACGACTTTATCAGCAATCAAATTGAGAATAGCAGCCGATAATTCGTTTGTATTGACTTGTTTACGGAACAAATATCCCACAATTTCAGGACCATATGGTTTCGGAAAATCACGGAAATATTTCCCCATAAAATCACTTTTATATTCCTTGTCATATTTACAATACATATAAAAGATTAAAGCCCCCAAGCCAACGAGCCAAACGCCATTCAATCCCATCAAACCATAATAAAGAATACGAGCCTTGAGACGCTCTCTATTGGCTTCCTCAGCACGAAGTCTTTCTACTTCTAAAATCGATGGTAACGCTTCCACATCCGTTGTTTTTGTAGAAGTAGGAACAACTTCTTTATTAAATACAAATCTGGTATCGATAGCAGTATAAGCATTTAAATCATCGACGGTAATTTTAATCGTTTCCTGATCGACAACTTCGATATTTCCATTTAATGGCCCATGTGCCCAAGCATATAGTCCATTTTGATTCCCTGGAATATGAATATAGATTTCCAAATGTTCGATGTATTCACTCAACTCATTTGAAAAGAAATTCCAGCCAATTTCAGCTACATCTTGATGAACAATCGCCATATTTTGAAGAGTATATTCAAAATAGAAAGCACGACTTTCTCCATTACTAGGCATAAAAGAACGAATCGTGACACCATTTAAATTTTCATATAAATCATAATAACCAACGGCCGCATCTTCATTTTCCGTAAACAAAGTAGGTTCCTTCTGTAAAATATCAAAATGATATTCAGGATAAAGAGGAATTTCACCAATTGCTTCGACAATGATTCCAGAACCATTATAGATATCACTACCTTCAAATGATTCTTGTGAGCCATTAAAGATCGGAGCATTAGAATTGCGATAATCAATGATTCTTTCAAAACCATTAAATTCTCCGTTTAATACTACAACTTCTTTTACTTTGATATCACCATTTTCTTGTACCGTTGCATCGATAAAGAAATTTGTGATTCCCTCTTTTGCATCAATAGAGAATGGAAACCAAAATAAACTAAGTAACAATAATAATAAATATCTTTTTTTCATATGACACTCCTTAAAAAGAAAAGACTTCGTTTGAAGCCTTAAAATTTAACTTGTGGAACTTCTTTATCCGCTTCTGTCGCCTGAAAGAACTCTGCTGCTTTGAAGTTAAAAATAGAAGCTACAATACTAGATGGGAACATCTCTCGTTTATTGTTATATTGTAAAACAGTATCATTGTAAAATTGTCTTGCATAAGAAATTTTATCTTCTGTTTCTTTTAATTGATTTTGTAAATCCATAAAGTTCGTATTTGCTTTCAATTCAGGATAAGCTTCTGAAATCGCAAGCAATCTTCCTAATGCTTGTGATAATTCTCCATTTGCCTCCATCTCTTCGTGAGGTGTTTTAGCATTTACCGCTTTACTACGAGCACTAATAACAGCGTCTAACGTTTCTTTTTCATGACCTGCATATCCCTTTACAGTTTCTACTAAATTAGGAATCAAATCAGCCCTTCTCTTTAATAAGACATCAATCTGTGACCATTGATCCTTTACCATATTACGAAGTTTTACTAAACTATTGTAAACTCCCGTAACCCAAACCAACAATAATATTACAATAACAGCGATTACAATCAACACGATTAACCATGGTTGCATATTTCTCTTCCTCCAATTCTATTATCATTATACATGAGTTCTAGAAAAAAAGAAACAAATTTGCATAAAATTTATAAAATATTATCAATATGAAAATAGAAAGGATGATCCTATGAATATCGACATTAGAAAAAACATCATCGATAATTTCAAAGGTGCTAGCACCGATGAAATCAAAACGTCTATTACCTCTTCGATCGAAGAAAAAGAAGAAGTTACATTACCAGGCCTTGGCGTTTTCTTTGAACTATTATGGAAAAATAGCGATGAAAATGAGCAAGTGTTCATACTAAAAGCAATCAAAAAAGGACTTGAAACATCCACAACAAAAGACTGAATCATGATTCAGTCTTTTGTTTACTTTCTTCTTCTAAAGTTTGATAGTACTCAAATCTTGCCCTAGCATTTTCTTTTTGACTTGCTAATAATTCGTCTGCTTTTTCTGGATTGATTTCTTTTAACATCTTATATCTTGTTTGACTATTTAAAAAATTTTCATATTGATCAAAATCAACTTTCTTACTATCAAGCGTAAATTGCTTCGTTTCTGGATGATAACGGAACGTTGGAAAATATCCACAATTAGTAGCCATCTTTTCACTTTCTATCGAATTTTCCATACCACCTTTGATTCCATGTGAAATACATGGTGAGTAAGCAATAATGATCGATGGTCCATTATAGTTAGCCGCTTCTTGGAATGCTTTAATCGTTTGCATTGGTGTTGCTCCCATACTCACTTGCGCAACATAAACATGTGGATACGCCATCGCAACACGTGCCAGATCTTTTTTTGCAACCTTTTTTCCACTACTCGTAAAAGCTGCAATACTACCTTTCGGACTAGCCTTACTAGATTGCCCTCCCGTATTAGAATATACTTCACTATTGAGAACTAATATATTGACATTATCATTGCTAGCAAGGACATGGTCAATACCACCAAAACCAATATCATAAGCCCAGCCATCTCCACCAATTGTCCATATCGAACGAGCTACGATATAATCTTTTAATCCTTGTAATTCTTCAGGAATAGTATCAAAGTCCAATGCTTCATAGATTTCTTTTGTTACCTCATAATTATTACAGTTTTCTAACCAACGAGTAAATAACTCATGATTAGGATTATCCATATTCGCTTTCATAATAGAAGCAATACGATTACGAATGACATTGTTGGCAATCAACATTCCATATCCATATTCCGCATTATCTTCGAATAAAGAACTAGCCCATGGAACCATATATGGTGTGCTAGGTGCACTTGCCCCATAAATCGAAGAACATCCCGTCGCATTAGCAATTATCATTTCATCGCCAAATAATTGGGTCAAAAGTTTCAAATATGGCGTTTCTCCGCAACCTGCACATGCTCCATGAAACATAAATTTAGGTTCTCTAAACTGGGTTCCTTTGATCGTCGATAACAGATGTTTTTTCTTGTCTTTGATATGGGTACTAAGATACTCAAATATTTCTTGTTCCTGATTTTTTCTCTGTTCAATCAGCTCTTTACTAATCAATGCTTTCTTTCCCACTTTACCTGGGCAAGTTTTCATACAAAGTCCACATCCAGTACAATCTTCAACCGAAATTCCAATCACAAAATAGTAATCTTCCAAGTTCTTCTCGATCGGTTTTATCGCACGTCTTTGAATCATTTCCGGAGCCTTTTCATACTCCGCTTGCGATAATAAATAAGGACGAATAACAGCATGAGGACATACGAAAGAACACTGTGTACATTGAATACAATTCTCACTGATCCAAGATGGAACAAGATCACTAATTCCTCGTTTTTCTAATCTTGATGTTCCCGGTTCAAATGTTCCATCTGGCATACTTAGAAAAGCACTAGTAGGAAGCATATCTCCCATGCGATGCGTCATCGCTGTAAATACATCTTTTGTCTTTTCTTCTACTTCGACAATGCAAACATCAGTACCATCTAATCTCACTTCTTCTAAATAACTTGTTGCCTTATCGATTCCCTCTTTATTTGCCTCATAAATCTCAGGTCCCTTTTTAAAGAAACGCTGTTTTGCATACTCTTTCATTTTCTCTTTGGCAAACTCATAATCAAGCATCGTCGTCAAAGACATAATGGCACTTTCCATAATAGTACTAATCTTATTTTTGAGTCCTACTTTACGAGCTAGTTCATAAGCATTGATGATATATACCTTCACTTTTTTATCGATTAAAACATGACGATTCTGATCACTTAAACGATCTAGGAACTCTTCCTTGGTCATCGTCGTATTTAAAATAAAAATGCCATTTTCCTGAATATTCGACAAACAATCAAAATCATCTAAATAACTATCTTTGGTTACCACTACCAATCTTGGGTTTTCCACATAATAAGTAGAACGAATCGGAGATTCACTAAAACGAAGATGTCCTACCGTCACTCCTCCTGATTTTTTCGAATCATATTGAAAATATCCTTGTACATAATGATCCGTATGATCCCCAATCAATTTTATGATCGATTTTTCGGCACTTACCATTCCATCACTACCATAACCATAGATCAAAAATTCTTCTGCACGACTAATTTTATAATTGGCATCGTAAGATAGACTTAAGTTCGTAACATCATCATCGATACCAATCACAAAGCGATCACGTAATTCACCCTTTAACATATCATAAACAGCTTTTATCATAGCGGGCATTGTATTCTTACTAGAAAGACCATAACGACCACCTACTACGATCACATCTTTGTCACGTAAAGCACTTACAACATCTAAATAAAGAGGCTCTCCTTCACTACCAGGTTCTTTCGTACGATCAAGAACTGCTACCCTCTCAACGGTATCTGGTAATACTTTGAGCAAATAATCCGTACTAAAAGGTCGATATAAATGCACCGTAATAAGTCCCACTTCATATCCTTCTTGATTCAAGTGATCGATCGTTTCTTTGATCGTTTCCGTTACGGATCCCATCGCTACGATGATTTCTTTAGCTTGATTACTTCCATAATATTCAAACGGATGATATTCCCTTCCTGTCAAATCATAGATTTTTTGCATATATCCTTCTACGATATCTGGTATCTTATCGTAGAACCCGTTTCGCACTTCCGTTGCTTGAAAATAAATATCATCGTTTTCAGCCGTTCCTCTTGTAAAAGGATGCGTAATATTGAGAGCACGATTTCGAAAATGCTTTAGTGCCTTCTCGTCTAAAAAACTTCTAACATCTTCTTTTTCCAATATTTCAATTTTTTGTAACTCATGACTCGTTCTAAAACCATCAAAAAAATGCAAAAAAGGTAAACTACCTTTAATAGCAGATGCATGTGCTACAATGGCCAAATCAGCAGCCTCTTGAACCGAAGAACTAGCAAGCATACAAAAACCAGTCTGCCTTGTCGCATAAATATCTTGATGATCACCAAAAATCGATAAAGCATGAGTCGATAAACTGCGGGCTGCCACATGGAATACTACCGGTAATAATTCTCCAGCCATTTTATACATGTTTGGAATCATTAGTAGCAATCCTTGACTAGCCGTAAATGTCGTCGTTAAACATCCGGCCTGCAAAGAACCATGTACCATACCAGCCGCACCTGCTTCGCTTTGCATCTCCACTACTTTCGCCGAATCGCCAAACAAATTTTCTACCCCTGCATTACTCCATTCATCAACATGTTCTGCCATTGGACTAGAAGGAGTAATTGGATAGATTCCTGCTACTTCCGTAAATAAATAAGCACTTCTACTACACGCTTCATTTCCATCTACTGTCACTATTTTCTTCATATGGTTCCTCCTTTATGTTCAATATTATTATATCATGTTTCCCTATATTTCAGCCTCATTATTTTTCATAAAAGAAAAAAGAGAATCACTTCTCTTTTAATCCATCTTCCCTACAATATCCTTTATTTTTAACTTGATACGTTGTAAAGCATTATCAATTACCTTTGGATCTCTATCTAAAATATCAGCGATTTCACGATAATTAAAATCATTGAGTTTTAATTCAAACACTTGTGACTCCAAATCGGTTAAAGCTTTTTGAACCTGTGAAATCAACTCTTTCTCTGTTTCCATATGAATCAATTGTTCTTCGGGATTAGCCTTCTTATCCTCCAAGAGAAATTCCAAAGCTTTCTCTTCATCATCACTCGTATATTCAAGTGAAATCGATTCATTTAAAATACGATGCTTTTGACGTTTCGTCGCCGTAATCGTACTAATCATCTTACGTTCGATACAAGTAACAGCATAAGTAAAAAATAATGTATCTTTTTCCCCATTAAAGGTCTGAATCGCTTGATTGAGACCAACCAATCCCTCCTGTACCAAATCATTGAGTTCTAATCCTGTATTTTTACCATAAGAAAACAAATGTTTTGCTTTCTTATAAATCAATGGCTCATATTTCTTATAAAGAATATCGATTGCATCTTCGTTATTTTCTGCCGCATATGACAATAGTTCATTATCATCATATTCTTTATAATTCATATAATTCCCCCTATCTTCTGTTTTTAACTGCTTCAAAAATCACGATACCAGCAGCAACACTAGCATTCAAACTATTGATTTTCCCCTTCATGGGAATCGATGCAATAAAATCACAATTTTCTTCCACAAGACGGCTCATACCAGAACCTTCGTTTCCAATGATAATGGCAATTTTACCACGATAATCGATCTTATCGTAATCCGTTCCATTCATATCGGTACCAACAATCCAAAAACCATTCTTCTTAAGTTCATCAAGCGTACGAACAAGATTCGTAACACGAGCAATTTTCATACTACTGATCGCACCAACACTGACACGACTAACCGTTCCATTTACCTCAACACTACGATCTTTTGGAATAATAATACCATCGACTCCAGCTGCTTCACAAGTACGAATAATCGCTCCAAAATTATGTGGATCTTCTAAATGATCCAAAATAACAAGTAATGGATTTTCAGTTGTAAATAAATCCTCTAGTTCCGCATATTCATAATCTGGCACTTCTAAAATAATACCTTGATGGTTTCCTCCTACCATACGATCTAACATGTTTTTATCCACTATCTTAGTAGACAAATGATTTTGTTCGATCAGAAACAATAATTCCTCATCATGAAAATTTTGATTCAAATATACTTTTTTTACTCTTTCTTTCTTTTTCAACGCTTCTAACGCTACATTTTTACCATAAATATACATATATTATTCTCCTAATAATTCATTCATAATTTGTGTTATTCTTTCGAAATTTTCCTTGATATATAAATAACCAATCAATGCCTCTAATCCCGTCGCATATTTGTAAGTAATAATATCCGTACTCTTAGGTCGATGAGCAACTTTATGATTACGTGCTCGATATACGATTTCCTCTTCTTCTGGTAATAAAAAATGATTTTCCAATAGTTTTGTTAAAAAGGAACATTGGCCCTTCGCACTGACATATTTCGTCGCTTCTTTTTGAAGATCATTTACTTTTGCGATTCCCTTTTGAATCAGATATTTACGAACATAAACTTCATAAATCGCATCCCCCATATAGGCAAATGTCAAGATTCCCATTGTATCTGTGTTCATATTCCACCAACTTCTTTTCAATTATAACATTGGAAATAAAAAAAAACAATATAAGAAAAAGTCCTAAAAACTAGAACTTGCTTTTGAACCATCAGTAAGGCGTCATCATCAATTTCAATCATATTTGTTTTGAATTATAATATCAAATAGGGCTTAAAATTGGATAATGTGTGTGGCATTATCCATCATATAGTAATAATAGTTGTGTGTTGTAAAAAGGTTTTTTAGGGTTTTGTGAAAATAGATAGGTCACGATACTAACCTATATCGCTTTCTATTTGTTGTTATAATTCATAAAATAAAACTTGAAACAAATTCTTATTTATGGCTTGTGAGAGTACTAACACTTTCATCAATCCTTGCATACTGTTACCAACTATAACTGGACTTATTCTCATTTTAGGGACAAAAAAAGCATTTGAATTTAGATATAGTGCATCTACAGATTCAAATGCAGCTGACTACCATAGTAAATACCTTAGGTTCTAAAGCTTTGCGTCATCTTCTTTCGAAAACTTTGCCAATAACAATATGCATATATAATATATCATAATTGCCTTTTGGTGGCAAGTAATTTACATAAAAATTTAAGCAACTAATCTTTTTTTGATATTAGTTTACATTCGTCAAAAAAGTCAAATGTAACCCCCTTAATAAAACCGTTTTTAATATCGTTTAATAGAATCGTGATCACTTTATCATAATCGACTTCTCCACCACGCATAAGGCACCCTCTTCTCTTGCCAATCTGAATAAATACATCCTCGATTTCTTCTACATCAAAATGGGTAACACCATATCGTTCTTCTAAAATAGAAGGAGAATGCATCGATAACATTTTCAGAATATAAACAGCAACTTCATCGAGAGGTAAAATTTCTTCCTTGATAGCAGTAAAAGTTGCTAGATTGAAGGCGACGGTTTCTTCTTCTAATTTCGGCCACAAAATACCAGGTGTATCCAAAAGTTCCAAATCCTCATTGACACGAATCCAATCTAACGATTTGGTCACTCCTGGTTTATTTCCTACATTCACTACTTTTTTCCCTGCTAAACGATTGATCAAAGTTGATTTTCCAACGTTGGGAATACCGACCACTAAAGCTCTAGCACGACGTTTTCGTAATCCTTTGGCCAATCTTTTTTCGTTTTCATCGTGCAAAAGTCGTTCCGTCAACGAAATAATTTCTTTTGTCACATTTTTCGTGTCCATCAAATTGACCGGTAATACACCATATCCTTGTTCCTTATAAAATTGAATCCATTTATTTGTTTCTTTTTCATCACATAAATCATATTTCGTCAAAATCAATAGACGTGGTTTATTTTTGATTAATTGATCTAAATCAGGAATCTTAGAAGAATATGGCATACGAGCGTCTAACACTTCAAATACAATATCGATTACATCTAATTTTTCACGAATCAGACGTTTTGCTTTTGCCATGTGCCCCGGGTACCAGTTAATACTATTTTTTTGAAAACCTTTTTCTTCATTTGCCATTACAATCACTTCCTTGCATAAAATCTATTTCATTATATCATACTTTTTAATCAAAAGAAAAAGTAGACATTAATCTACTCTATAAATTACTATTTGTTTTTATTTATTATTCTTTTTTGATTTTCTAATTTTACCTCTAAAGTTTTTGAAATTAGCAATAGTATTTAGATGTATTAATCTACATACACTAAATTCTTTTATAAAAACTCTAACTAGTAATATCATTATAAATATCAAAAAAGCCTTTATTTTTTAGTGTTTAATAGGTAATTTGTATTAATATAGTTCTATCCTACATTTATGACCTGAATTATCACAGTCTAATATTATTTCCAACAAAGTTAAAATAACCTCATTTCCCAAGTCATTTTTACTTTTATCATAATTTACCCACTTAATTAATATAGGTTCTCCAAGGTCAAACACGCCAAATCCACCTCTTAATAAATCATCAAAAGCTTCGTAGTTATGCCCTGTTTTAAATGATAAATTCTTTGTTAATAACCTATCAATTTCACAATAAAATCCTTCCAAATCATCAAAATTGTTTCCATCAACCACAAATTCTTTCATATCTTTTCTCCTTCACTTACTATTTAACTTGCTTTACAGACAACAAATTATTTATAAAATCTGTTAGGGGTTTACCTTGCGGTATCAACTAAAATAGTTTACCTCTTTTTTGAATAAAAATTGATCATTTTTGCTATTTTCTGCTGTTTATTTGAGAAAATGTGCAAGATCTAAAATCTCACAATCTCTTTATTTGTAAAGATTTCGCAAAAGGGTTTACTAAATCGGTATCAAGCAGTTTATATTTGTCGAATTTTGTCGATTATCCATTTTATCATTCCCTCCTACTAAGCAAATTTAAAGATAAATATCTTTCTTTAGTCATTACATAAGAATAAATTTCCGTTAACTCATCTAAGAATGTATATTGAATCATTTTAGTTTTTTCTTGTCTTTCAAATCCTAATTTTTCCATAAT
>CALVRE010000005.1 GCA_944358455.1 uncultured Bacilli bacterium
ACAAAATTACACAACATAATAAATTACGTTTTATTTTAACATTATAATAAATTACGTTTTATTTTAGCATTCTTAATTAATAATGTCAACATTATTAATTATATTTATTATACCATATAAATCACGATATTTAACTTATTCTACTTATATTTAATTTTTTTAATAAATCTACTTCTTGAATATTTCGTTACTTTGCGAGTATACAATTATAGTAAATAAAAAGCTAGCAAACGAATGCTAACTTTTTTGTTTCCGAAATTGTTTCCAAACTATTTTCTCTTATTTTATAAGGCTTTTCGGAGGTTTTGGTAATATCTTTTTTAATTTTGGAAACAAAATGGAAACAAATCAACTATTTTTTGTAATCTTTTAATTTTTAAAAGCATCGCCAAACACTTATTTTATAAGGGTTTTACGCGTTTTTCCCACAGCAATTCTTATATTTCTTTCCCGAACCGCATGGACATGGTTCATTTCTTCCAATTTTCTTCACTTTCTTTGGAGTTCTTTTCTTTTCTTTATTAGAATCTGTAACGGCTTCTCCTTTAGCCACTTGTTTACGCTCCGTATTTTGACGAACTTCCGCTTTCATCAAATAGAAAGTCGTATCTTTATCAATAGTTGCTAATAAATTATCAAACAATTCAAATCCTTCTGATGTATAAGCACGTAGTGGATTTTCTTGAGCATAACCGCGTAAGTGAATTCCTTCTCTTAAATGAGACATCGTATTGATATGTTCCATCCAATGAGTATCAATTACACGAAGAGAAACTGCTTTTTCAAACTCATCACGCATTTCTTCTGGAATCGGTTTAATCTTCTCTTCATATTCGTCTACTAAACGATTATAAATTGTTTCAATTACCTCTTCCGGTTTTTTATCTATAAACTGTTCCGCGCGCATTTCATTACGTAATAAATTTCCATTGATTACTTCTAATATTTCTGAAATATCCTTTTCTGTCAATTTCCCTTCTGGCATAATATGATCATTTACTAAATCTTCCATATAATTATGGAAAGTCTCTAAAATCGTAGCATGAATTGATTCATTATCTAAAATTTCATTACGTTTATCATAGATAATCTCACGTTGTTGATTCATAACATCATCATATTGAAGTAATTGCTTACGTGTATCATAGTTATTTCCCTCAACACGTTTTTGCGCTGACTCAATCGAATTAGACAACATTTTATTGCGAATAGATGCATCATCATCAAATCCTACTCTAGCAAGTAATGTTTTCGCACGATCAGTACCGAAACGAACCATTAAATCATCTTCGAATGATACACAGAATTGACTCATTCCTGGGTCTCCTTGACGTCCGGAACGGCCTCTTAATTGATTATCGATACGTCTTGATTCATGACGTTCAGTACCTAACACACAAAGTCCACCAAGTTCTTTTACTTCATCAGAAATCTTAATATCGGTACCACGACCAGCCATATTCGTTGCAATTGTAACAGCTCCTTTAGCTCCAGCGTTGGCAATAATTTCTGCTTCACGAGCATGATTCTTAGCATTTAACACTTCATGAGGAATATGCTCTTTACGAAGCATATCTGATAACAACTCACTCGTCTCGACTGCTACTGTACCAACTAATACTGGTTGCCCTTTCGCATGACGTTCTTTGATTTCATTCACGATAGCTTTATACTTCCCCGCTTTCGTTGCAAACAATAAATCACCAAAGTCTTCACGAATAACAGGACGATTCGTTGGAATTTGAATAACGTACATATTATAAATTTCACGAAATTCTTCTTCTTCTGTTTTTGCTGTACCAGTCATACCAGCAAGTTTCTTATACATACGGAATAAATTTTGGAAAGTAATCGTAGCAAGTGTCTTTGTCTCTTGTTGAATTTCGACTCCCTCTTTTGCCTCGATTGCTTGATGTAATCCATCACTATACGTACGACCATGCATCAGACGTCCTGTAAACTGATCGACGATAATTACTTTCCCTTCTGTTACGACATAATCAACATCACGCTTCATAGCATAATTTGCTTTTAATGCTTGATTGATATAATGTACTAAAGTAGTATGAGCAATATCGAATAAATTATCGATACCAAACGATTTTTCAGCTCTTGCAACCCCTTCTTCATCTAACGTTACTGCTTTTGTTTTTTCATCATAAACATAACCATCATCTTCTTTTAGACCTTTTACAAAGCGATCTGCTTGCATGTAAAGATTAGCTGATTGCATTGCTCCACCAGAGATGATAAGAGGTGTTCTCGCCTCATCAATCAATACCGAATCGACTTCATCGACGATCGCAAAATTAAGTGGACGCATAACACGATCACTTGCTCTTACGACCATATTATCACGTAAATAATCGAATCCAACTTCATTATTCGTCGAATACATAATATCACAATTATATACTTCACGTTTTTCCTTAGGACTCAATTCACGGTAGTTAACGCCAACCGTCAATCCTAAAAAGCGATAAATATTTCCCATCCATTCAGCATCACGACCTGCTAAATACTCGTTGACCGTAATAATATGTACTCCATCTCCACTTAGGGCATTTAAGTAGGCAGGCATCGTCGAAGTCAAAGTCTTTCCTTCACCAGTCTTCATTTCTGCGATATTACCATAATGAATCGCAAAACCACCAATAACTTGAACTGGATATGGCTTTTCTCCAATCACACGATAAGCAGCCTCTCGAGCAACCGCAAATGCTTCAATTTTAATATCTTCTAACGTTTCGCCATTTGCCAAACGATTTTTAAATTCTTCCGTCTTTGCTTTTAATTCATCATCACTTAATTTTGTCATTGTATCATCTAAAGCAAGTACTTCATTTGCCATATTTTTAAATTTTTCTAATTCTTTATATTCATGATCAAAGATCTTTCTAAAAAAGTTCATATAATCATCCTTTCTTCATACATAATCTATTTTATCAAATAAACGTTAAAAATAATAGTAAAATTTAAAGGAAAGGTTAAAAAATCCATAAAAAAAGAGAAGAATCTCTTTTTTTGTTTATCATTTAACTACTTTGTTTCAATGATACCATAATCGCCATCTTTACGACGATATAAAATGCAGATATCTTCATCATCAACATTTTTAAAAACAAAGAATTCATGACCTAATAATTCCATTTGAAGAATGGCTTCCTCTTCACTCATAGGTTTCATTTCAATTTCTTTTCTCTTGACGATTTTACGATCATCTTCTTCAGAAGGCTCTACTTCAAATGACATATTAAAATCAATAAAAGTATTCTTCATTGCTTTTTTATTCATCTTTGTTTTATTTTTGCGAATTTGTCTTTCTAACTTTTCTACCACTAAATCAATAGCAGCATATAAATCTTTATTTCTATCTTCTGCTCTTAAAATAACCTTTTTTGCAGGAATTGTTACTTCTACAATTTGATCGATACCGTGTACCCTGATTACCACATTAGCGGTAACCTCATCAGGATTTTCAAAATACTTATTCAATTTCCCGATTTTTTCTTCTACATAGTTTTTAATTGATTCTGTTACTTCCAGTTTGTTTCCACGAATATTAAACTTCATATAACCAATCCTTTCTATTTATATTATAACACATTTTACCATGGAAAAATATGTAATTTTGTGGGAAATAATAAAAACAGCGTTAAACTAACGCTGTTTTTACTTCGACTACATTCTTAGCTTGATATCCCTTGTCTGTTTTTACAAGTTCAAACTCGACATATTGACCCTCAACTAAAGTTTTATAGCCTTCTGAAAGTATTGCAGAATAGTGTACGAATATATCTTCTCCATCTTTATACTCAATGAATCCGAACCCCTTTTCATTATTGAACCATTTTACCTTACCTTTCACCACGAATCAATCTCCCTTCTATTTATTCCCTACAATATTAATATACCTTCCCTGTTCCCTATTTGCAAGAAAAATCAATCGTCAAATTTCGACATCTTTTCGACAAATTGTCAGTGCACAATCTAACATTAACTTCATGTAGGGAAGTAATTATGATTTTACTAGAAAAAAATAATAAATAGGAGATTTTTGTTTTAAACACCAGTTTTAACGTATGAAGACTCTTCTTTTACAATAGCAGTGTCTCTTCCATTAGCCTTTGAACCCAATTTGATTGTTTTAAGACAAATTGTCATTATTTCGACAAAATTTTATATAGAATTAAAGGTGTCAAAAGGAGTTAGTTATTATGAAGAAGTATGTTTTAGATCATTGTATGAATTTTGTCCAAAAGAATAATCCCGAATATAGTCACGACAAATTAGCGGAAATTCACTACGGATTAGAATCTATTTACATTTTGATCACTAAAACTGTTTTTATCTTTACAATTGCTCTTCTTTTGAATGTCCTAAAAGAAGTTTTAATATTCACACTACTATATAATTTAATACGCATGCCTTCTTTTGGACTTCACGCAACAAAAAGTTGGATTTGCTTATTAGCCTCGTCTATCATTTTTATTGGTATACCTTTTTTAAGTAGTCGTCTTTTCTTACCAGTTAGTGTAAGATCCATACTAGGTGCAATCACCATTCTCTTTTTTTATAAAAACGCACCAGCTGACACTTACAAAAGACCAATTATCGATCAAAAAAGAAGACATGCTTATAAGCTTGTCTCAACTTTAGTTGCTATTCTTATGTCTGCAATTTCAATTTCCATTCCTGATGGATTTGTTGCAAATAGTTTAGTATTGACGCTCGTGGTACAATCCTTTATGATCTCACCACTTATCTATAGAATCTTTCACTTACCTTATAACAATTACAAAAATTACCTCCTAGAAAACAACTCATTAATGGTTTAAATTTTTATTTAAACATAAATCAAGAAATAGCAAGGAGGTAAACTAATGAACAGATTCTTTTCATCAATCCTATCTGTTTTGGGTCTAA
>CALVRE010000006.1 GCA_944358455.1 uncultured Bacilli bacterium
TCATCCTTTTATTGTGCCTCAATATAAATTTGTTTTTCAAAAAGATGCTGTTCCGTTTGTTTGTTGGCTAGTTCTTGTGTATCGATCAAAAAGAAATTATGAATTAATAAATTTTCTCCTGTAAGAATGACAGGATCATCCCAAGTAAGATCTAAATGATACCATTTATCATCTAACTTTACAAAATTCCAAACATGGTTCTCACTTGATATTTTATAGTTTGGAACACCCATTTTATATAAGAAGATTGCCATAGCATCACTGTAACCACCACAAATCGCATATCCTTCTATAAGTGGTCCATAAGCAATGTGTGATTGATACTTAGGATTGCTATCATCTAGTCCATTTTCGATGATGTTAGCGCGATCGATATCATAGACGGCATGATTGATAATATAATCATGAATCACTCTGATTTTTTCTTCTACTTTCATCGTTTCATCGATTTGTGAATTCCATATTTCTTCTACCTTTTGATTGATTGCTTCGATTTCGTCTTCTGAATATAATCTTTCGATTTTGATATTGACTTTTCCAAAATTATTTGTGGTAACATAAATACGATTAAAGCTATTGTATGGATGAACAAAATTGTTGATATTAGACAGTAGATAATTATCACTCGTGATATCATTTACATCTTGAATACAATTTTCGTAGTTACAGTAAAAAGTAAAATCATTCCATCCGTTATTTAAAACAGTATAGATAATATTGATAATATCAGTACGTGTTTCTGGAGAAAAATTCGTTGTTGTTTGAACAAAGGCAAAATCATTTTGTTTTTGATATTGGTTCGCATCTAAGACGACAATTTCTCGTTTATATATCATATTGACCATGAGATAATTGATGATTTGTCTACCGAATAAAACCAGTATTACTAGTATTAAGAAAAGGAAAATAGCAATCCCTTTTTCGATTAAAGAGCGTTTTTTTGTTTCCATACCCTCACCACTACTATTATAGCATGTTTTAGATATGTTTATGATGATTAATGAACAATTTCTTTTTGTTTGACATAAAAAAAGATATACGATGTATATCTTAGTTCATTTGATTTACTTTGTTAGCTAAACGTGACTTATTACGTGCTACATAATTGTCTGTTACAACACCTTTACTAGCAGCTTTATCGATTTTCTTGATGGCTACTTTCAAAGTTTCTTCTGCCTTTGCTTTATCTTTACTAGCAACTGCTTTTTCTACATTTTTGATAGCAGTCTTCATACTAGCTTCATAATCATTGTTACTTTTATTTTTCTTAATATTTACCTTTACTTTCTTAACGGCATTTTTCATGTTTGGCATATCTTTCACCTCCAAGTCATTTCGCTATAAACAATTTTAACAAATTTCTAAATAAAATGCAATAAAAACATGACTTTTTGGCAAAAATAAACATGAGGTGATACGAATGAGTCATGAAATTGATTTAGAAAAATATGAATTACGTACCGATCTAGCACTAGAAGCACTCGAGCAAATGAGTGAAAAAGGGTATGAAGTAGAGGAATATACGGAGAGTGGTAATCGCATCACAACTGTGAAAGTAAATGAAATAGGTAGTAAGGAGATTGGAAAGAAACCAGGGACCTATATTACGATTGAATTTGATGATATTACGGATCATGAAAATCAAGAGAAATTGATTCAATCTTTCGCAAAACAATTAAAAAAAATGATCGATCAATTAAAAATCAAGAAAGATGCGACATGTTTCGTCGTGGGACTTGGCAATCAGAAGTCGACCCCGGATGCCTTAGGACCGCTTACTGTCGATCATGTAATGGTTACCAATCATTTGTTTTACTATGGGAAAGTGGAGGATGGCTATCGCCCTGTATGCGCTTTTTCACCAGGTGTCATGGGCGAGACCGGAATTGAAACGAGCGAATTTGTCAAAAGTGCCGTTTTAACTTTAAAACCCGATTTTTTGATCATTGTCGATGCGTTAGCTAGTCAATCGATTGATCGAGTTAATCATACGATTCAAATGGCTGATACGGGAATTCATCCTGGTAGTGGAGTAGGAAATAAACGAAAAGAAATTAGTTTGGAAACGTTGTCCGTACCAGTTATATCGATTGGTGTACCAACGGTCGTTGATGCAGTTACGATTGTTTCGGATACGATTCAGTATATGTATCGACATTTTGCTTATACCAAAGAAAATATGAATAATCCCATTCATAAGTTAATTCCTGCCGGCATGATTGATTATAAACATAAAAAAATCAAAACGAATGAAGAGGATAAAAAAAGATGGTTAGGAATGTTGGGAACGCTACAAGAAAATGAAGTGAAACAATTGATTTTTGAAGTCTTGACTCCGATTGGATATAACCTGATGGTAACACCAAAAGAAGTTGATTTTACCATCGATCATTTGAGTGAAATACTTGGTAGAGGAATTAATCTTGCCCTTCATGAAAAAGTCAAAAGATAATACTTATGGAAAAGACATTAAAATGTCTTTTTTTTGACAATATTTGAAGAAGAGAAAGCATATAATCCTAGTAGTAGAGTAGAGGTGATTCTATTGGCAAAACGATTTGTTGCAAAAAAGAAGAAAAAACATTATTGGAAATATTTATTTTATGTTTTCATTATTTATTTTGTCTATCAAGTGACGATTGGCGTTTTGGGGAATTTAAAATTAGCAACTTCCAATGAAGAATTTTTAAAAGCTTTATTACAAGACTCTAATCACTTGATGTTATATGAAAAGAGTTCTAAAAATATCGTCAATCGTATCAGTACCTTACTATCGAATATCGATCTTAGTGATCCACTTACCATTTTAGAAAATAGCTTCCATTATAAGAGTGACCTTTCTGAATCGATCGTAGTACATAGTGATGATTATAGCAATGTCGAGGAATTAGAAACGATTACTAGTCATATCAAAGATCCAAATCCGACGGAAAACAATAGCCCACGTGTTTATATTTATAACTCTCATCAGTTAGAAAACTATAGTCAAACGAATCTGGAAGCATATAATATTACCCCTAATGTTATGATGGCGTCATATATTTTAAAAGAAAAACTGAATAATTTAGGAATACCTACCATTGCCGAAGAAGCGGATATTACGGAATTTATGCGTATTAATAGTTGGAATTATAATAACAGTTACAAAGCAAGCAGGTATTATATTGAAGCTGCTAAAGAGCAAAATCCTACTTTGGAATTTTATATCGATGTTCACCGTGATGCCATCAACAAAAGCACTGGTACGATTACCATGAATGAGAAAAATTATGCTAGAATTCTATTTGTTGTAGGAACCGATCATGATAATTATGAGGCGAATCTTGAATTAGCAAAACAACTCAATAGTATGGTAAATGAAAAGTATCCAGGTCTTAGCCGTGGTATTATTACGCATGGAGGAAAAGGCTATAACGGAATTTACAATCAAGATTTTAGTCCCAATATGATTTTATTAGAGTGTGGGGGACCAGAAAATACAATCGATGAAGTATTGAACACGATGGAAGTTTTTGCGGGAATTTTAAAAGACTATTTAGGAGAATAATATGAAAAAGGAAGATAAAGAAAAAGTAGCGAAAAAAATATTGCGTTTTTTATTTTTGATTTTATTGATGACTTTTTTTACTCTCTATTTATCACAAGCAACGGGTTATTATGAATTTACGGAACATAAAAGAGTGGTATTCACGAACGAGCAAATCAAAAAATTTGAACAAGATGTTGCAGAGGGTAAAAATGTTCAGATTGAAGATTATTTAGAGAATCAAAACAAAAACTATGATAATAAAGTTTCGAAATTTGGATTACAGCTATCGACCATGATTGGTAAATATGTAAAACAAGGATTAGAAGGTACTTTTAATGCTATTAATAAATGGATGGAATCTTAATGGAAACATTAAGATTTTTTCTAGTTTTAATTTTTTATGAAAAGAAACATAATGATATTTAAAACTACAGATAAATAGAGAGAAGAAGTCGATGGATTAGGCAAAGATAGTAGAATGTTTTTTTTGTCATTTTGGAATAAAGGAAAATCTTTTTCTTTGCCTTTAATTCTGTTATAATATTCTTTAGGTGATTTTATGAAGCAAGAAAATATACGTAATTTTTCAATTATTGCCCATATCGATCATGGGAAAAGTACACTTGCTGATCGTATATTAGAACTTACTGGTGCGATTACGGAAAGAGAGCGTCAAGATCAATTACTGGATAATATGGATATCGAACGTGAACGAGGAATTACGATTAAACTCAACGCGGTTGAACTTCATTATCGTTATCAAGGGGAAGATTATCTTTTACACTTGATCGATACACCAGGGCATGTTGATTTTACTTATGAAGTCAGTCGAAGTTTAGCTGCCTGTGAAGGGGCTATTTTGGTCGTGGATGCTGCTCAGGGGATTGAAGCACAGACCTTAGCGAATCTTTATCTTGCTTTGAATCATAATCTAACGATTATTCCTGTTATTAATAAGATCGATCTTCCTAATGCCGATCCTGAAAAAGTAAAAAAAGAATTGATCGATACCTTAGGTTTTAAAGAGGAAGAAATTATTTTGACGAGTGCCAAAAATGGAATTGGAATCGATTTATTGATTCAAGCGATCATCGAACGAATTCCGGCTCCTAGTGGAAATAAGGAAGAACCATTACAAGCACTTATTTTCGATAGCTATTATGATCCTTATCGTGGCGTTGTCGCTTTAGTTCGTATCGTAAACGGTGTTCTTCATGTCGGTGATAAAATTCGTATGATGAAGGCAGGATCTACTTACGATGTTGTAGAAGTAGGGGTACATACACCGAAAGAAAAATTAGTTTCAGAATTGAGTGTGGGAGAAGTTGGTTTTTTGTCTGCTTCGATTAAAAAAATTGAAAATGTTAAAGTGGGAGATACCATAACATTAGAAAATAATCCTGCCAAAGATGCTTTGCCAGGGTATCAGCCAATGAAACCGATGGTTTTTTGTGGACTTTATCCAATTGAATCAAGTAAATATCCAGAACTTCGCGATGCCTTAGAAAAATTAAAATTGAATGATGCGGCGTTGGAATTTGAACCAGAAACGAGTAAAGCTTTAGGATTTGGTTTTCGATGTGGTTTTTTAGGCCTTCTTCATATGGAAATTATCGAAGAGAGAATCGAACGAGAATTTAATATTGATCTTATTGCTACAAGCCCTTCGGTTATCTATGATGTGGAACTTACGGATCACACACATGTCATGGTCGATAGTCCTGTTAAGATGCCAGATCGAGGCCGTATTAAAGAAATAAAAGAACCTTATATTCGTACGAATATTTTTGTTCCGGCAGAATATATTGGCCCTATTATGGAACTATGTCAAGATAAACGAGGAAGTTATGTATCGATGGAATATTTGGATCAAAAGCGAGTCAACATTCACTATGACATTCCTTTATCAGAAATTGTCTATGATTTTTTTGATCGTTTAAAATCGACTACGAAAGGATATGCTTCTTTCGATTATGAACCAATTGGTTATAAAGCAAGCGACCTTGTAAAAATGGATATCCTGTTGAATGGGGAAGTCGTCGATGCATTAAGTGTCATTGTCCATCGTGATTTTGCATATAAACGTGGAAAAGCTGTCGTAGAAAATCTGCGCAAATTAATACCAAGACAACAATTTGAAGTACCAATTCAAGCTTGTATTGGCAATAAAGCGATCGCTCGTGCTGATGTCAAAGCAGTACGCAAAGATGTCCTAGCGAAATGTTATGGCGGAGATGTTTCTCGTAAGCGTAAACTTTTGGAAAAACAAAAAGAGGGGAAGAAACGTATGAAAATGGTAGGAAGTGTCGAAATTCCACAAGAGGCCTTTTTATCCGTTCTTAGTATGGATGAGTAACGTTGACAAGTTACTCATTTTTTACTATAATAAACGACACGTATAGAGGAGGCTTTTATATATGAAAAACCAAGTATTACGAACGGTTACTGATGAAGAGTGGAACCAGCGATGTGAACATAAAAAATATGTTCATGACCTTGTGATCAGTCAAGATGCAAAAGATATTTATCGTAAACGAACGAAACTTCATAAGGAATTAAGCGAAAAAGAACAAGAAATTTTTGACCTTGTAAAACCATATTATTCCATTAGTCGAGCTAGACAGATATGGCAAAATCTACGCCCAGAAGAAGTTTATGAATTGTTTGGACCAAAAATAATCGAACGTTATGTCAGTGATCGCAATCGTCTTGAGGAAAAACTAAATCAAACGAAACTAGGAAGAGAAATCGTCAAAGAATGTCTAGGACAATCGATTAATCATTTAAAACTTGCTTATCAATATGCACAAAGGGATTTGATTGGAATCGATCCAGATTTAGGAGTAGAGGAACCTACTTATTTATTAATTAAGCGACATGAAATAACATCGAAGGATATTCATACTGCTCAGGTACCTCATGATCATGCTTTTCGCAATGACTTCATTCATATAAGGGGTATGTATCAACGTTTGCGACTTACGGTGATCGATAAGGAAAGAAATCGCCGAAAATTTTTAAATCTCGATTTTTTTCCAACAGAAATGAAGGAAGATCCCGAAACATGTGATCAATACGGAAATCCTGTCCGCTATTTACCATTTCAAGTTGCGCGAAATGCTCGTCAATATCAAGAATGGCGTGAAGCAATCATAGCAGGTAAAGAATGCAATCTAAAAGACGACTGGTATTATGTGATCGATGAAGACGGAAATAAAACATTACATGTTATTTATGCTAACGGGGAGGCAATTGATACGAATTATCATCAACGCATAGGAGATCGTAGCCCTATAAAAGGAAAATATCTCAAATGTTATGCAGCAGGATATGGCCCAATAAAAAAAGATAATCGTTTGAAATAATTTTCACTAAAATTTCACAAACTTAAGTTATAATAAAGTTGGTGAGAGTATGGGAGAGTTAATTTATATAGTAAAAAGAGCTTGTGATATTGATTATGGTAGAATGTTTCAGACATTGAAAAGATTACATAAAAAGACACATTATTCTTATTCTTTTTTGATAAAAGATATTTTGTCATGTAGCAAGAATCATGGGGCTGGATATGTCGATTATGAACTATTTGAAATGTATCATATGGATGAAAATACGCGAAAGACGATTATGACAAGAGGAAGAAATAATGCTCTTATAAGAAAGTTCAATGATCCAGAAGGACAGTCGTTATTTTTGAATAAAGAAAAATTTAACGTTCTTTTTCATGATTTGTTAAAACGCGATTTTCTTATTTTAGGACAAGATGAACAGGAATTGAAAGAGTTTATCAAAGATAAAAAGGAAATTATGGCAAAACCAAGCAATGGTTCATGTGGAAAGGAAATTGAAAAGATAACGGTATCGGATTATCCTAATTTATTTGATTACTTAAAAGAAAAAGATTTTCGTTTATTAGAAGAAGTGGTCGTTCAACACCCTAAGATGAATCAATTATGTCCTACTAGTGTGAATACGATTCGTACCATTACACTTCGTATCAACCAAAAAACAAAAGTAGTAGCTGCTTATTTAAGAATTGGAAATGGTCGTATCGTCGATAATTTTAATAGTGGCGGTATGGTTGTTCCCGTCGATATTAAAACAGGAAAAATTCACGATGTAGCCGTAGATAAGCGTGGAAATGTTTATAAGACACATCCTCTTACAAATACATCGATTGTAGGATTTCAAATTCCGGAATGGAAGAAAGTGTTATCTTTGGTAGAAGAGGCAAGTACGAGAGTTCCGAATGTGGGAATTGTCGGATGGGATGTTGCGATCAGCGAAAAGGGACCACTTATTATCGAAGGAAATGAATTCCCAGGCCATGATATTTATCAGTTACCACCACATCGTAAAAATAAAAGTGGTATGTATCCAGTGTTTGAAGAAGCCATTCAATCGTTAAGCAAATAGAACCATATAGGGGGTATATATGAAATCAGAATATGAGCCACAAAAGAAAGGCTATTCCGAACGAAATCAATCCGTTCAGAAAAAACGCAATATTTTGATCGTAGTAGGAGAATTTTTACGTTCTCCGGATCTTAGTATTCAGGAACTAGCAACACGAGTTAATCTGTCTCCTTCTTCTGTACAGCGTTATTTGAATGATGAATATATCAAACATTATTTAGGTAATGATATCTACGAACAAATTCAGACTTATTTATCAGAACATAAGAAGTTACGTAGTAAACGAGGAGGACTTAGTTATGCATCGAATCATCGCGCATTAAAAGATGAACAAGGAAAATTTGTCGGTTCGGTAAAAGAAGAAAGCGAATTGAACCGAAATTTAAAGAAAGAAAATGATATCATTCGCTTTACTGTATTTTATTTAAGTCATCCTACACTATCGTTAGAAGAGTTGGCTCAATATTTTGGAGCGACCATTACTCGTGATTATGTATATGATTGCTTAACTGATCATCGTATGGCGGAATTATTAGGTGAGGAAATGGCCACTCAAGTTCAAAAACAATTAGCAAATAATCGTTATCAATTACCAAAGAAAGGAATGTGATAAAATGGCAAAAGCTTGTTATATCCACATTCCTTTTTGCGATCATATATGTTCTTATTGTGATTTTTGTAAACTGCTTTATCAAAAAGAATGGATCGCTTCTTACTTGCAAGCATTAGAAAAAGAAATTCAAGAAGGTTATCATCATGAGGTTTTGGATACTCTTTATATAGGAGGTGGAACACCTAGTTCACTATCGAACTTGGAATTAGAAAGGTTGTTACAAATCCTACAAGCCTTGAAGTTGTCGGAACATTACGAATATACCTTTGAATGTAACATCGAAAATATCGATGAAATGAAATTGCGATTATTGAAACAATATGGAGTGAATCGAATCAGCATAGGAATCGAAACGATCAATCCTAAATTACTTCGTAAGTTAAATCGAAAACATACGAAAGAAAGTATCAAAAATAAAATAAAGATGATGAAGATGGTGGGGTACTCTAACATCAACGTTGATCTTATGTATGCCTTACCCGATGAATCATTGGAAGATGTAGAGAAGGATATCGAATTTTTGCTTTCTTTAAAAGTGCCACATATTTCTACTTATTCGCTTATTTTAGAGCCTCATACGAAACTTTATATCGATGGTGTAAAACCGATCGATGAAGATTTGGATTTTGAAATGTATCAACTTATTCAAAAAAAAATAGAACAACACGGATACATTCACTATGAAACTAGTAACTATGCGAAAGCGGGTTATGAATCGAGACATAACTGCACTTATTGGAATAATGAGGAATACTATGGATTCGGATTAGGAGCAAGTGGTTACTATAGTGGCATTCGTTATGAAAATACCAGAAGTCTAAATCATTATTTAAAAGGATGTTATCGTCTAGAAGAACATACTGTAAGTAAGCTAGAAAAGATGCAGAATGAAATGATTTTAGGACTTCGAAAAGTAGAAGGTGTCAATCGTGAACTTTTTGTGTTAAAATATGGGTATAAGATAGAAGAGGTATTTCCTATTCAAGAATTATTGGATTCTGGAAAGTTGATTGATCAAAACGGTTTTCTCACGATTCCTGCTGCTTATCAATATTTAGCGAACGAAATACTGATCTATTTTATTTAGGAGGTTCTTATGGAAAAAGAAGAATATTTTTTAAAAGAAATTACGTATATAAAAAATTCGAAATACAAGGAAAATATCAAAGTATTGATCCGTCATTTACCAGATTATTTCTTTCATATGCCAGCATCATCGACCGGTAAATATCATCCTGCTTATGCACTTGGAGATGGTGGACTTGTTCGTCATACGAAAGTTGTTGTTCGAATTGGAAAAGAATTATTAGAGAATAATAGTATTGGAAATATTTTTAAACCAGAAGAAAAAGACATCTTATTGATGGCGATGATTTTACATGATGGTGTAAAATCAGGCATACCACAAGAACAATATTGTCGTTTTGATCACCCTCTTTTAGCTTCTAAACTCGTTCGTGATCATCGAGAAGAGTTGACTCTATCGGATGAAGAGATCGATTTACTGTGCAATGCGATTGAAGCTCATATGGGAGAGTGGAATAAAGATTATAATGGTAATGAAATTCTACCAAAACCAAGTAATCGCTATCAAAAATTTGTTCACATGTGTGATTTTTTAGCCAGTAAGAAATTTTTAAAAGTGGAATTTGATGCTATGAATGATATTAAAGATTAAAGAGTAAGAATATTACTCTTTTTCTTGACACGAACAGATGTTTTATTTATAATGAAATTAGAAAGTAGGGTTTCATTATGGATGAAAAAAGAAAAATAGAAAGTACTTCTCCTCGTGTAGTATTGATGGGATATAGTAAAACGGTAAATGGAGATGGACCAGATGCTATCGTCGCATCTGCTGGAAAGTTATGTTATTCGAAGGTGGGAAGTGATACGATCCTAGAATCTTTATCGAATGAGGAAATTGCTAAATTTGTGAATCATTTAGCTATGATTGGCCACGAAAGCCCTTTTGAACATGCCAGTTTTAATTTTTATATCGAAGGTATTAGTCGTACCTGTTCTCATCAGATCGTTCGTCATAGAATGGCTAGCTACTCGCAGCAAAGCCAACGTTATGTCGATCTAAACGAAACATTTCGCGTCATCGTTCCCGAAGCAATTCGCAAGAATCCAAAAGCAATCGAGAAATACATGGAGTCGATTGAAAAAGATTATGATGCCTATATCGAAATAACGGAATGTTTATTAGAAGATTACGTAAAAGAAGCATGGAAAGAAAATTCAGAACTTTCCACTAGAGAAAAAAATAAACTTAAGAAAAAGGCGCTGGAAGATGCTCGATTCGCGCTTCCCAATGCCTGTGAGACGAAAATCATGATGACGATGAATGCCAGAAGTTTATTTAATTTTTTTAGAGAACGTTTGTGTAATCGAGCACAATGGGAAATTCGTGAAGTTGCAGGCCAAATGTTAGATCAAGTATTAGAAGTCGCTCCGAATATTTTCTCTCGTGCTGGAGCCCCTTGTGTTTTCGGAAAATGTCCGGAAGGAAAGATGAGTTGTGGTCATAAGCAAGAAATGCGTGGAAGGCAAAAAGAACTTATGAAGCATTTGGAGTTGGTGAAAAAATGAGAGGAAAATTGATTGTAATAGAAGGAACAGATTGTTCTGGAAAAGAGACGCAAAGTAATCTTTTAATCGAACGATTAAAAGAAAAAAAGATTCCTGTTGGGAAACTCAGCTTTCCAATGTATGATACACCAACCGGAAAAATTGTGGGAGGTCCTTATTTAGGAAAAGAAGCCATTGGTGAAGGCTGGTTTCCTGAAGGCGCTGATCAGGTAGAACCAAAAGTAGCAGCCCTTTATTATGCAGCGGATCGAAGATATAATGCACCGAAGATTAATCGTTTATTAGAACAGGGGATCAATGTCATTTTAGATCGGTATGTGTATTCGAATATGGCTCATCAAGGTGGTAAAATTCTTGACATGAATGAACGTATGAATGTTTATGCTTGGTTAGATATTTTGGAGTTTAAACTATTGGAACTACCAAAACCTGATATTGCTATTTTTCTTCATATGCCATATGAATATGCAGTTAAGTTAAGACAAAATCGCTTGGAGCAAGCCGATCAATTAGAAAATAGCCCGGAACATTTAAAACACGCCGAAAATGCCTATTTAGAACTTGCTCAAACATATAAATGGAACACGATCGAATGTGTAAAAGATGATAAGATTCGTACGATCGAAGATATCAACGATGAAATCATGGCTCATATTATCGATGAATTAAAATAAAAATACGATAAACGATATCGTATTTTTTTGTTTGTTTCATATTCTTTATTAGGTGAAAGATATGGAAATAATTGCCCATCGAGGAAATATAAATACCCTTTATAAAGAAAATACGATGGATTCTTTTTTATGCGCTTTTCAAAATCCTGACATAAGTGGAATCGAGTTGGATGTAAGAATGACGAAGGATCATAAATTTGTGATTATTCATAATAGTTTGATTAATTTGACGAGTGATGGATCGGGGTTCGTTAAGAATATGACATTAAAAGAACTTCGAAAATATAATTTTGGAACGAAAGAACATCCCAGTAAAATTAGTACATTAAAAGAAGTATTACAGGTGGCCCCAAGTAATAAAAGAATTTTAATCGAGTTAAAAGAAGAAGGAAATGTCCAAAAATACGATTTAAAACGTTTTTATCATGAGGTAAAACCATTTCTTAAAAAAAGACTTTGGATATTTAGTTTTCATGAACCTTTCATTCGTATGTTACATCAAAATTATCCAACATTAAAAGTAGGCATTTGTATTAGCAGTATGATCAATCGCTCTTATTTGAACCACGGTTTTTCATTTCAAGTTGTTTCTCATCATCTGGCAAAAGAAACAGACCCTCATAAAATCAATTTTTTTTGGACGGTAAACAAGCAAGAAGATTTGAACAAAATTAAAAGAGGATATCAAGGTAATACATTTGGAATTATTACCGATCATCCAACTTTATTTATTTCTCATGATGACCTCCGTGAATGGTGAAAGCATTTTCGGCAACGATCATCGTATCGTGATCGACCTTTTTAATTAATTGAACAAGACGAGGTCTTTTTTTGCGTGATACCATAATCATTAAAATGGAACGCTCTTTATCTTTACCACAACCTTCCATCGTCGTTACGGCATATCCATGATCGCGAATCAGACTGGCCATTTCATCACCTGAATCACGATCAGCAATCGCCATGATCATATTACTACCAAGAGCCATTTTTTCTTCGATAAAACTACCTACATAAGAGCCCATGAAAGAACCTAATCCAAAAAAGACAATTTTCCAAGGATCTTTCGTAATGTTGACGACAACGACCCCGGTTACGAGTACCCAGACGATCGCGATAGCGAGTTGTAAAAAAGCTCCTAATGTCTTTTTTCCATTGGCAACTACAATCAGACGTAAAGTCGCCAGGGCATTTTCAATTACTTTGGAAATAAAAATCATAAAATAAATGACAAGGTTCATAAAATCACCATTTTTAGTATGAGTAAACTTTACTAAGAAAATACAAAATAAGATTGAAAGAAGAAGCAAAATTTGTTAAAATGAGAACGTAAAGAGAATAGAAACCGGAGTGAAAAAATGAAAAGAAGAAGAGGATTTACGTTAATTGAATTATTAGCAGTGATCGTGATATTAGCAGTGATTGCTTTAATAGCAGTACCACTCATTATGAATACCATTGAAGAAGCAAGAGATGGGTCCTTAAAAAATACAGGAAGAAATTTGATCCATGTAGCAGAATTAGAATATGCGACCCAATATACAGAGAATCCATCTGTAATTCCATCGATTGATTTTAATACTTTAGAGTATAAAGGAGATAAAGTAGATGCGATAGCAGGATCATTTGATGAAAATGGAAAAGCGAGTATTGCGATCTATAAAGAAAGTAAATGTGTCTATAAACGATTTACTGATGAAGATGTCATCTTAGAAAAAGAATTAACAGAAAAAGAATGTCTCGCGAAAGTAGGTGGAGAATTAACAGTTGTCACACCTGATTTAGTAAAAAATCATTTATGTACTGATAGTATAACAACGGAATGTTATCAAGAAGAAGGAAATGAATACATCTATAGAGGAGCAAGTGGGACCGTAGGGAATAACTATGTATGGTATGGAGGACACCAGTGGAGAATCATCAAAGTTGATAAAACGACAGGTAAATATACCTTAATTACTTCTTATCCGGTAACTGCTATTCAGTGGCAAAGTAGTATTACAAATGGACCATCTTTAGAGTCTTCCTATGTAGGGGACTGGCTGAATAACGTATTTGTAGCATCACTACCAAATGAAGTACAAAACAGTTTAGAAAATATGACATACACAAGAAAAGTATATAATGGAAGTAGTGTCGTAGAAGAAGAAATCAGCAATGTAAAAGTGAGACTGTTAACGGAATCAGAATATAATACCTATGGAGGAGCAAATACCTATTTAGACATCAAAGATTATTATTGGTTAGCTGACATTGACAGTAGTTCCAACGTGCTTATCGTGAACCGCATTGGCAATTTGAACAGCAACAGTCCGACGAATGCGGACGGGGTTCGCCCCATCATAGAAGTATCTAACCTTACCTACACAGAAGGTGTAGGTACTCTAACAGAACCATATGTTGCCAGTACAAGTAAAGCAAGTAATGTAAAAGATACTTATGTAGGAGAATATATCCGTATCCCAAAGACCGATGGAAGTAGTTATCTTGCCCGTGTTGTCAAACATGATCAAGGTGGAACCAAAGTAATTTTAAACGGACTACTTAGTTCCACAAGTGAGTTTGGAAGTAATATGACTTTTTCAACCAGTAGTACGATCTATACGGGAGCCTTAACGAATTTCAAAAATAGTTTAGATAGTAATTATTTTGATAGTACTAATCGGAACTTTAATATGACACAATATGGCAGTGGAGCAAATTATGCGAATGAGGCAACGATGTTTACCGGAAATATAGCGCTACCTAGTGTTGGAGAAATGTTTAGCGGGGATGATATTGATGTATCTACATCTAGCTCCAAAATATTTATTGACAGTACAAAAATAGAAAATCCAACGGTAAGTAGTTACTACTGGTTAATCAATGCTTTCAATAGCTCCAACGGGCGTAGCGTGAGCTACATTGGCAGCTTGGACAGCTACGGTCCGACGAATGCGGACGGGGTTCGTCCAACATGGTATCTTTCTAATATGACCATTGCTGGCGGCAATGGAACCGCAAATTCTCCTTATACTTTAAAATAAAAATATTATTTTATATAGGATGGCAATGGCTGCTATCCTATTTTTTTGTTTAAAAAACTTTTTTAGCACTCATATCTTGACAATGCTAACATATAATAGTATAATGAGATCAGCACTAAGAGATAAAGAGTGCTAGAGGTGAAATATGTTAAGTGAAAGACAGACTGCATTACTCAAATTAATTGTAGAAGATTACATTCGTACTGCACGACCTGTCAGTTCGAAATCGTTATGTGACATTCTCGATTGTTCCAGTGCAACGATTCGTAATGAAATGAGTTTTTTGGAAGATTTAGGTTTGTTAGAAAAAACCCATACTTCATCCGGACGTGTTCCGAGTGAAAAAGGATATCGTTATTATGTCGATCATATTATGGTTCCAAAAGAACTTTCTGGTGAAGATATGTTAAAATTGCAAACGATCTTTCGTAACCAATCATTAGTACTTACGGATGCGATTACGAAAAGTATGGAAATTGTATCGGAATTAACAAATTATACTGCTGTTGTGTTAGGAAGTTCTTCTTCCGAAAATCGCTTGAGTAGAGTGGAAGTTGTTCCATTAGATGAATTAAAAATGCTTGCGATTATCATAACAGATAAAGGACATGTCGAACACCGAAACCTAGTGATGGATGAACGTGTTTCACCGATAGAAATAAAACAGACAGTCGATTTGATCAACAAGTTGATTGTCGGAACACCCATCGATGAAGTCAGTAGTAAACTAGAGTTTGAGGTAAAACCAATCATCGATAAAGTCGTAAAGCAACATGAAGTATTATACAATGCATTTTATAATGCGTTCAGTACCTTTACAAGTGATAAGAGTACGGATATTAAGATGAGTGGTACGAGCAATATTCTCATGAATCCAGAATTTGACGATACGGATCGTATTCGTGAAATTGTTTCTAAGTTCGAAGATAAAGATATTGTCAGTAAAATCGAAGAAGAGGGCGATGGTATTCATATTTACATTGGTAGTGAAACGGAATTTGATGACGATGTAACGATTGTCAAAACCAAATACAATGTCGATGGTGAAGAAGGAACGATCGCTTTGATTGGACCGAAACGAATGGAATACGATCGAGTCATTACACTACTCGATTACATCAAGAAAAATATAGAGAGGTGACGTATGAAAGAAGAAAAAGAAACAGTTACTTCAAAAGAAGAAAAAGTAGAAGAAACAAAGCAAGAAGAAACTACGGAAAAGAAGGCGAGCGACAAACCGGAAGAAGTAGAAAAAAACGAAAAAGAGGATAAAAAAACAATCTTCAAGAAAAAAGAGAAAAATAAGGAAGAAGAGTATAAAAAGAAATTGCAAGAGTTAGAAGAAAAAAATCTTCGCACACAAGCTGAGCTCATCAATTATCGCCGTCGCAAAGAAGAAGAGACGACACGTCTACTCAAGTATGCGAATGAAGATCTTGCAAAAGAATTACTTCCTATCGTCGATAATTTCGAACGTGCTATCAATATGGATGATGATAATTTAGAAGATGAAGTATCGAAGTTCTTGGAAGGATTTAAAATGATCTATTGTCACTTGGTGAGTGCTTTAGAAGAGTATGAAATAAAAGCAATCGATGGAGTGAATAAACCATTTGATCCTACTTATCATCAAGCAGTACTAACGGAACATGTCGATGGAGTAGAACCAGGTATGGTAGTAGAAGTATTACAAAAAGGATATCTTTTGAAAGATAAAGTCATTAGACCAGCGATGGTTAAAGTTAGTGAATAAAGGAAAGGTGAATAGATATGAGTAAAAATACAGGAAAAGTAATTGGTATCGATTTAGGTACTACGAATAGTTGTGTAGCAGTTCTAGAAGCAGGTACTGCTACTGTAATTGCAAATGCAGAAGGAAATCGTACGACGCCATCAGTCGTAGCCTTCAAGAATGGAGAAATCATTGTAGGAGATGCTGCAAAACGTCAAATTGTAACGAACCCTAATACGATTTCTTCTATCAAACGTTTGATGGGAACAAGTGAAAAAGTAACCGCAGAAGGAAAAGAATATACACCAGAAGAAATCAGTGCTATGATTTTAAGTGATCTTAAGAAAACAGCGGAATCTTATCTTGGTGAAAAAGTGACAAGAGCGGTTATTACGGTTCCAGCTTATTTCAATGATGCACAACGTCAAGCTACTAAGAATGCTGGAAAGATTGCTGGATTAGAAGTAGAACGTATCATCAATGAACCTACGGCAGCTGCCCTTGCTTATGGGCTTGATAAAGATAATGCCGAACAAATTTTAGTTTACGACTTAGGTGGAGGTACCTTCGATGTATCGATCCTTGAATTAGGAGATGGCGTATTCGAAGTAAAATCAACAAGCGGTAATAACCATTTAGGTGGAGACGATTTCGATCATCGTATTGTCGAATATTTACTCGAAACATTTAAGAAAGAAAATGGAATCGATCTAAGTAAAGATAAAATGGCTATGCAACGTTTACGTGATGCTGCTGAAAAAGCTAAGAAAGATTTAAGTGGTGTTACGACAACGCAAATTTCATTGCCATTCATCTCTCAAGGAGAAAATGGACCATTACATCTAGAAGTCTCTTTGACACGTGCTAAATTCGAAGAATTAGTAGATGATTTAGTTCAAAGTACACTTACACCAGTACGTAATGCTTTAAAAGATGCAAAATTAAAAGCAAGTGATATCGATAAAGTATTGTTAGTTGGTGGATCTACACGTATTCCAAAAGTTCAAGAATTAATTCAAAAAGAACTTGGTAAAGAACCATCAAGAGGAGTTAACCCGGATGAAGTAGTTGCAATGGGAGCTGCTATTCAAGGTGGAGTATTAACAGGAGAAGTAAACGATATTGTCCTTCTCGATGTTACACCACTTTCACTTGGTATTGAAACATTAGGTGGAGTATGTACGGTATTAATTCCAAGAAATACGACGATTCCAACAAGCAAATCACAAATTTTCTCAACTGCTGCAGATAATCAACCAGCTGTTGACATTCATATTTTACAAGGAGAACGTCCAATGGCTGCCGATAATAAGACATTAGGTCGTTTCCAACTTACAAATATTCCAGCTGCACCAAGAGGAGTACCACAAATCGAAGTAACATTTGATATCGATGCGAATGGTATTGTCAACGTAAAAGCGAAAGATCTTGGTACAAATAAAGAACAATCAATTACGATTACTGCTTCTACCAATTTAACGGATGATGAAATCGATAAGATGGTAAAAGAAGCAGAAGCAAATCGTGAAGCGGATGAAAAACGTAAGGAAGAAGCCGATTTACGTAACGAGGCAGAACAAATGATTTTTGCTACCGAAAAATCACTCAAGGATCTTGGTGATAAAGTAGATAGTAAGGATCGTGAAAAAGCTGAAAAAGAAATGAAAGAATTACAAGAAGCATTAGATAAAAACGATATCGAAGATATCAAAGCAAAGAAAGATAAATTACAAGAAACTGCTATGGCTTTTGCTACAAAAGTATACGAAGAAGCTAGCAAACAATCACAAGCAAATAGTGATGACAACAATCGTTCAAATGATTCTAATAGTAGCGATGTAAAAGATGCAGAATACGAAGAAAAATAATGATTAAGTAGTAAAGTTCTAATTTTTTTAGAACTTTACTTTCTTGATATAGAGGAGAAAATATGAAAGAAAAGTTACGTAGTGAAATTGGTAGGCAAGATAAGTGGAATTTAGAAGATATTTATGAAAATAAAGAGAAAGTATTGGAAGAAATATCGAGAATAGAGACTAAATTAACGGAACTAAAGCCATATGTAGGACATATTTTAGATTGTGCTTCTAGTTTGTACGCTTTTTTATCCCTCGATTCTGATATCGATCGTGATCTTTCGATTTTATATGTGTATGCTCATATGAAATGTGATGAAGACATGGGAAATGAAGAAAATCAAATCATCAAGGGAAAAGTTGATTTACTCGCAACCAAATTAGGAGAAGCAACTTCTTTTGCAATTCCCGAATTATTAAAAGCTGATTTTTCTTTGATTGAAACCTATATGAAAGAAGAACCTAGATTAGAAGCTTATCGCTATCCACTTTGGACGATTTATCGCAAGAAGGAACACTATCTTTCAACGGAAGAAGAAGCCATTTTGTCACGATTGGGAGATGTCTTTGGTAATCATGATGAAACGGCAAGTTTACTTCGTAATCATGATTTAGATTTTGGCACAATTCAAAATGAAGAAGGAATCGAAGTTCCTCTTACAAATTCTAGTTATAGTAGTTTGATTGAATCCAAGGATCGAAACGTACGAAAACAAACTTTCCAAAAGTTCTATGAAATATATGGACAGTTCGCTTCTTCTATCGCATCTACTTTAGCATCTAATATCAAAGAAGATGATGCGATTGCGAAGATCCGTCACTATAAAAGTACTCGTCATATGTATTTGAGTAATGGTAATATTGACGAAGCTATTTATGATAATTTGATCGAAGTCGTACATCGTCATTTAGATCTCTTGTATCGTTTTTTCGATCTGAAAAAAGAGTATTTAGGGCTAGATGAGTTACATCTTTATGATATCTATGTTCCAATGTCCAATCAAGAGGAAAAGAAAACCTATACTTTTTTAGAGGCCAAAGAAATGGTGTTGAATGCTCTTAGCATTTTAGGAGATGAATATGTAGAAACACTCAAAAAAGCATTCGATGAACATTGGATTGATATCTATCCAAACAAAGGAAAGAAAAGTGGAGCCTATTCGTGGGGAAGTTATGGAACCCATCCTTATATTTTATTAAATTTCCAAGGAAGACTTGATGATGTTTCTACTTTGGCCCATGAGTTAGGTCATTCTATGCATAGCTATTTTTCCAATCAAAAACAACCATATCAAACAAGTAGTTATACGATTTTTGTTGCCGAAGTAGCGTCTACCGTGAACGAATTATTGTTCTATCATTATCTTTTAGAACATAGTAATGACAAAGAAGAAAAAATGAGAATCTTAAGTGAATTATTGGAATTATTTAAAGGAACGATCTATCGCCAAACGATGTTTGCTGAATTTGAAGATAACATTCATAAACTTTCATTCGAAGGTGAAACATTAACTGGCGAGACGATGTCAAATCTCTATTACGATTTAAATAAGCTTTATTTTGGAGAGAATGTTATCGTCGATTCTGAAGTACGTTACGAGTGGGAACGCATTAGTCACTTTTATAGTAGTTATTATGTTTATCAATACGCAACTGGTCTTTCAGCTGCATGCTATATCGCAGATGGTATTTTAAATCACAAAGAAGGAGCTTTAGATCATTATTTAGAGTTTTTAACGTTAGGTGGAAGTATGGATCCAGTCGAAGAATTAAAAGTCGCAGGGGTTGACCTTACCAAACCAGAAGTAGTGGAAAGTGCTCTTTTGATGTTTGAACATTATCTCGATGAATTTAAAAATATGATGTGAGGAAGTGAGAAGTATGAATAAAAAAGACTATTACGAGGTCTTGGGTGTCAGTAAGACAGCTAGTGATGCCGAAATTAAAAGTGCCTTTCGGAAGCTAGCGAAAAAATATCACCCAGATGTATCGAAAGAACCAGATGCTGCTGAAAAGTTTAAAGAAGCACAAGAAGCTTATGCTGTTTTGTCTGATCCAGATAAACGCCGTCAATATGATCAATATGGTCATGCCGCTTTCAATAATAATGGAGCAGGCGGTGGTTATGATTTCTCTGGCTTTGACTTCTCCGATATCTTTAGTGATCTCTTCGGTAGTTCGTTTGGAGGATTTGGATTTGGTGGGGGACGTAGCTCTTCTTCTAGATCTCGCAAAGGAAACGATCGCTTAGTTCGTATGCATTTGAGTTTTGAGGAAGCTGCTTTTGGTACGAAAAAAACGATCAAAGTTGATACGACAGAAGTCTGTGAAGCTTGTAATGGCAAAGGTGGTCATGGCGAATCGACATGTTCTACTTGCCATGGAAGTGGAACTGTTACAAGTGAACAACATACGATGTTTGGATCTTTCATGACGAGAACAACTTGTCCAGATTGTAATGGTAAAGGAAAAACATTCGATCGTACTTGTCGTGAATGTCGCGGAACTGGACGTATTAAAGTAAATAAAGAAATCGAAGTAAAAATTCCTGCCGGTGTCAATACTGGCAATCAACTCAGAGTCGCAGGAAAAGGTGAGGCAGGATCGAACGGTGGTCCGAATGGGGACTTATATTTAGAGTTCATCGTCGATGAACACCCTCTATTTGTTCGTGACGAGAACGATATTTACTTGCGTGTTCCAGTTACTATTACAGAAGCCGTTTTAGGTTGTAAAAAAGATATTCCAACCCTTTATGGAACGGTAACCCTTACGATTCCAGCTGGCACTGCCAATAATGATAAGCAACGTTTAAAAGGAAAAGGAATCGAAGACGTCAATACTGGACGTAAAGGTGATATGTATGTTATTATGAATATCGTTATGCCAAAAAAACTTACGAAAGAACAAAAACGCTTATTTGAAGCATTACGTGAAACGAATTTAGAAGATCACGAAGAAATCCGTAAATTTAATCGCTATTTATAATAAAAGGTTGACTATAATAGTCAACCTTTTTTCAATCGAGTTATTCATATAGATGATTAGAATAAAATTCTGGCTCACAAGTTAAATTAATTTTAAGATTTCTTAAAATATTGAGATCACCATTGGTGACGATATAAGAAGCATGTGCCTCACAATGACGCAACTTCTGTAAATTTTGTAAAGCTTTATCGATAATCGGATTCGTAACAGAACAAATACTAAGTGCAATTAAAACCTCTTGTAAATTCAAATAATAGTTATGGATTTGGTCGTTTCCCTTCAATTTTAAAATTGGTTCTAATACGTTTGGAGCAAGAAGATAAACCTCATCAGGAATCTTTGTTAATTCTTTGATCGCGTTTAAAATAACACTGCTGACAGGGCTCAATAATTCTGTCTGTTTTCCTGTAATAATCTTTCCACTAGGAAGTTCTAAAGCAACGACATGAGTATCTTTTTCTTTTGCCTTATTGAGGCAAGCTTTGATAACAGGACGATCTTTATCACTGATTTTTAATTCATTCATTAAAACTTTAATTCTTTTTGGCGTTTCCTCATCGACTAAACCTAGACGATAATCAGTCATGGCATTATAGTAACGACGAATAATTTCGTCTGATGCCGCTTTCTCAACCGCTTCATTATTGATGATACAGGATCCGATCATATTGACACCCATATCTGTAGGAGAGTAGTAGATATCTTCACCAGTAATTTTATTTAAGATGTTTTTTAAAACTGGAAAGACTTGTAGATCACGATTGTAATTGACGGCGAGAATACCATACTTTTCTAAATGAAAATTATCGATCATATTGACATCTTTTAAATCAGCAGTCGCAGCTTCATAAGCAATATTGACAGGGTGTTTGAGTGGTAAATCCCAAACTGGAAATGTTTCGAATTTTGCGTAGCCAGCCTTTATTCCTCTTTTGTGTTCATGATATAACTGCGAAAGACAAGTTGCTAATTTACCACTACATGGCCCGGGTGCTGTTACGACGACCAATGGTTTTTCGGTTTCAATATATGGGTTCGCACCATATCCTTCCTCACTAACGATAACATCGACATCAGTTGGATACCCCTTGGTCGGTGTATGAATATAAGTTTTAATATTCCTTCGCTCCAATTTTTTCTTGAAATTGAGAGCTCCATTTTGACCTTTATACAAAGTGATAACGACACTATTGACAGTAAGACCTAGTTCTTTCATCGAATCGATCAACCGTAGTAGATCCATATCGTAAGTAATACCATAATCAGCCCTGATTTTATTTCGTTCGATATCATCAGCATTAATACAAAAAATGATTTCAGCTTGTTCTTTTAATTCTAACAACATGTTAATTTTAGAATCTAATTCGAATCCTGGTAAGACACGGGCAGCATGATAATCATCAAATAATTTTCCTCCGAATTCTAAATATAACTTATCAAACTTTTGAATTCGCTCCTTTATTTTTTCGCTTTGTAATTTGACATACAATTTATTATCAAATCCTTTTTTCATCTTCACACATCCTCTACTATATGATAAGCATAACACAAAAGAGGATCTTTCATCAACTATCATCGAACCAAAAAAGAGGATTATCCTCTTTATGATCGCAATATATAATTTTGAAAGAATGTTTGAAAAATATGTAAATGTTCTTTTTCATTCTCGATAATAGCAGTTAACAATTCTTTGATATAACGATCTTGAATCATTTCCCGATGTGCTTCATAATTACGAATGGCGATCTCTTCTGATTCTATGTCGGCTGCAAGCATCTCTTTTAATCCTGTCGCATAGTTGACATAATTTGCTTTCCAATACTGAGGAATGCCTGTAGTAGATTCGATCGTACGATATTTTGGATCACCACCTAATAAAAGAATCGTTTCTCCTAGTAGCTCTAAATGAATCATCTCATCGATCATGATATGATGAAGAAGATCGGAAAACTCAGGAAACATTTTTTCATTGATCATATGCTGATAAAGATAAAGATGAATCGCAGTTTCCTCACTGACTGGTCCTACATAGTCTTGTTCTAGAAGATGAGCATATTCGATGTTAGGACCTTCGACACGTGGAATAGGGTATTTTTTCTTTTCCATAAAAACCTCCTATTTCAATCTATGGAAGAATATTTGTACTTATGTCTTTTTAATCATTGAATTTTAGGTGGAGATATAATATAATAATATTAGAAATGAGGATTAGTTTATGGATGAAATTTTAATGGATGCGGAAATGCGAATGGAACAAGCAATCGAAAATATGGAAAAACGTTTTACCAATATTCGTGCCGGTAGAGCCAATCCGACGATTTTAGATGGCGTTATGGTTAATTATTATGGGGCAGATACACCTTTGAAGCAACTAGCGAATATTTCAATTCCCGAAGCAAGACAATTGATGATAAAACCATTTGATCGTTCTTGTTTAGGGGCAATTGAAAAAGGTATTTATGAGGCTAATATTGGGCTTACACCAAATAACAATGGTGAGGTTATTATTTTAAATATTCCTGCACTTACAGAAGATACTAGAAAAGAATATGTAAAACAAGCCAAAGGAATTGCGGAAGATTGTCGAATTGCTTTACGTAATGTAAGACAAGATGCCAATAATGATATTAAAAAGCTTTCCGATGTGACGGAAGATGAACAGAAACAAGGACAAGAAGATGTTCAAGAATTGATCAATAAATTTAATAAAGTCGTAGATGAAAAGTTCAAAGTAAAAGAAAATGAACTTATGAGTGTATAACACGAATATTGTAAATCAAATAATAAAATGAGTGGGGAATTTGTCAAATATTTGGACACATAGTAGAGGGGGTTTTAACCCATCTCTACTTTTTTTTCAAATTGATCAGGGGAAAGATACCCGATGGAAGAGTGAATTCGGACAGGATTG
>CALVRE010000007.1 GCA_944358455.1 uncultured Bacilli bacterium
AAAAAAATCAATCAAACATGATTGATTTCATACATGAAAGTTCGATCATTCGAACCGATTTCTAAAATGGTGCCACAACCGTGAATTGAACACGGGTTAAAGCCTTACCATGGCCTCGTAATACCATTATACTATTGTGGCAACAACTACATTTTATCATACTCTAATTAGTTAAGCAAGATAAGAAATTCCTTTTTTGCAAATACGTTAATTTTCATTTGGAATTCCGTTTTTAAAAAAAAAGCGGAATTAAGTCTGTTTATAGTATAATATAATAGATGTTTCTTTGTAGTGGAAAGGAGGATAGAAATATGAAAAAAATGGAAGCATATGAGTGAGGATACTAGAAAAACGATTAGTTCATGTATTTCTCACAACAAAAAATTAATAGAAATAAGTAAACTGGTTGGTTATGATCCTAGAGCGATTTCTAAAGAAGTAAAAAGAAACAGAAAACCCGTTGATTATATAGATCAAACTGAAAGCAAATACCCCAAACTGAATCGATGGCCTTATGTATGTACGAATTGTAAAAACAGATATCGAGATTGTCCTTTTGTTAAATTTATATATGATTCTAAAATAGCTCAAAGAAACGCGGATGCGAATCTGATTACTTCTAGAAAAGGAATCGATCTTGATGCAGATGAATTTCATACATTGGATGCAATTATAAAAAAGGGGTAGATGAAAATAAATCGATTTATCAAATTAAAATTGAAAATAAGGATACCATTCATCAATCTATTTCTACCTTATATCGATATATCAACAACGGGTATTTGAAAACAAAAAGAATGGATTTACCTTATGCTGTTACTTATAAAAAAAGAAAACACAATAAAAAGTATGAATACTCCAACAACAACATTGACAGAAGTAATCATACTTATTTAGACTTCCTATCCTATCTTCATGAAACACCAACACAAAATGTGTGGCAACTTGATTTTCTAGGTTCCATGAAAACGGATAGTAAGAATATTTTAACATTTATGTTGCCAATTGTCCACTTTACTTTGTTAGATATCATTGATCAACCCAATTCGAAAAAAGTAGTTCAATTTTTTGATGATTTAGAACGTGCAATCGGAACAGAAGCATTCATGGATTTAATACCAGTTATTTTAACCGACAGAGATCCCTGTTTTAATGATATTGAAGGAATATGTTTTTCTAAAATCACTGGAGAAGAAAGATGCAAATTATTTTTTTGTGATCCTTATGTATCAAATCAAAAACCGCATGTAGAAAATATGAATAAACAACTAAGAAAGTTTTTTCAAAAACACAGATCAATTGATCATCATACTAAAAATACCGTAAGAAAACATAACATCACATTATTAAATACACCAATTAAATCTTTAGATGGATACACACCTAAAGATGCTTTTATCGCTGTTTATGGCGAAGATTTATTTCATAAATTTTTTGGTATTGTCAAAGATGAACGCAAATAATTTATCTTGATCTTGAAATAAAAGATCGGCACTACAAAGAAACGGAAATAAGTTTAAAAAACGGAAATAACCTCCGTATTTTCGTCATGGAATAATTTATATAATTATCTACTAAATTTATATCTTTTATCAACCTTATTTCCGCTTATCACTTAAAAAACGGCAATAAATCTGATAAAGAAAAAGATCCGTTAAAAAACGGACTTTACTCTAAAAATTTACGCTTTTTTGCAAATATACGTTCATTCACTTCTGTGATGCCACTTTTTGCTCTTCAAATTCAAACATCGTAATAAAACGATCACATATCATCTTTTCTCCTAATCGTTGTTGAAACTTCATCGTTTTTGCCTTTTTCTCTGATCGCAATTGCTCCAATTCTTCTTCTATTCTATGTTTTTGCTTACATATTGTTTCCATCATATTTTCATAAATGGCCAAACGATCAATAACGGCTTGATTATCATCACCTTTCACAATATAATGTTCTCCTTGACGTGTCGTCAATCGTTCCATTTATCTCTCCTCCAATTCTTTTCTAATCCATGCCATAATAATATTGACAAGATAAGTCTCTTCCTCTTTCGTTAAGTTCTTTCCTTTGGGAATATGATGCCACTTCTCTATACATCCGCGACAGCAAGTAGCAGTTGCATGTTGTGCAAGAAAGACAGGGTGTCCTCTCATAGGAGTCTGCTTGCCGTCATTGATTAAATTTCCAGACGCAATTCTTTTCTGTACAAACTCATAAGCATGGGCTTCTATTTGAGCCATTCCTTTCTCCATGACATATTGTTTATCCTTCACTTGTAAATGAAAACGACTTCGAAACCTCGAGCGATGAAGACGATCCCATAAGTTCGTAACATCATTCATATTACCACCTATTTTTATTATAGCACAGAAAAACGACTACTAATAGTCGTTTATTTGTTTCCATAGAATAGCTCCCTCATCATCTTTACGGTTTCTTTCTTCATGACTTGATAATCGATACTAGAATGATTGTGATAAATCATTTCATGACAAAGATTATCGATCATATTCATCATTAAATGAACACGTTCGCATAAATGATCAAAAGAGAATCCCTCTTTCTTTAAAACCTCTACGATTCGATCGGTTATTTCCAGTTCTTTTGTACGAAAAATAGTAGCAATATCAGGATCGACATAGCTCATCGACATCAATTCTGAGTGTGCCTTAGAAGATAGTGTATGTACTTGTATTGCCTCTTCAATCGTATCATCTAAAATAGCATCAAAATGATTTTGAATATCATGAGCATTGATCCATATGTTTTGGATTGGAAACCAAATTTGATCGGCATAACGTCTCACTCCAGCAAGCAAGATATCATGTTTGTCATCGAAATATTGATAAACACAGCCCGTTGAAACACCTGCATATTTGGCGATGTCCGCACAACTAACACGATGATATCCTTCTTCACAGATCAGTTCGAAACCTTTACGAATCATGATATCCTTTTTTTCGATTGCATGTTGTTTCATTGGTTCTCTTTTGTTTCCCATAATTCCACCACTATTTTAAGAAGCCATCGATAATAGCCGCTTCTGCTTCTTTTTCAGTCAACCCTAAAGACATCAATTTAACTAGTTGTTCACCAGCAATTTTACCGATTGCGGCTTCGTGAACGAGATTGGCATCGACATGATTTGCAAATATTTCTGGAATGGCTTTCACAGCACCCTTGTCTTTAATGATACCATCACATTCTACATGCGCATAACATTTCGTGTTCCCCACAATATTCGAAGAAAATTCCTGGTAAGATTCATCGGTAGCAACCGAACGTGATGTAACATGAGTACTGGCATTTTCTCCATTTAGAGTAACCACAAAATCGGTCGTTGCCTTTTGATGACCGGTTGTCAAAATTTTCTCAGTCACCACCAAAGTAGAACCTTCTTCTAGTACTGCAGTCGTCTTACGAATTGCTTCATCAACACCTTCTAATTGAACGGTATCCATCGTCATAGAAGAATCTTTTTTCATTTCGATTTCGGTAATGGGATTCAATCTCTTTTCCCCTTTTCCCGTACCTTCTCCATAGTGTTTTTCAATATATTTCACTTTAGATCCTTCCTCTAGATAAAAGCGATGAATCCCATCATGAGTCGAATCTTGATGGGCATCGTTATGAATTCCACATCCCGATAGGATAATCACATTCGCATTCTTTCCAATGTGAAAATCATTATATACAATATCCGTTAAACCACTCTCGGTTATAATAACGGGAATATGAATGATACCAAATAAAGTATTTTCTTTCACATAAATATCGAGTCCCGAATTATTTTCTTTTGGAACAATATCAATATAGGGATTTACTTTACGTTCGATCGTATGACCATTTTTACGAATATTATATGCATCTGCTTTTTCTAGATCTTCTGGTAACACTTGATCTAACAATTTTTCATCGATTTTGTTCACAAGCATTCACCCCTCTCGGACATTTTGAATCACCTAAAATCGTTCCTATAAGCTCTTTTCTAGGTCCTTGTTTTTGAACCTTTCCACTATCCATTAAAATAATTTCATCAGCTATTTTAATAATTCTTTCTTGGTGAGAAATGACAATCGTTATTCCTCGTGATGTCTTTTCGATTTGTTTAAATACCTCTGTCAAATTTTGAAAACTCCAAAGATCAATTCCAGCTTCTGGCTCATCAAAAATGGCAATATGAGGATTGCGAGCAATAACAGAAGCGATTTCGATTCTCTTTCGTTCTCCACCAGATAAAGAACGATTAATTTCACGATTTACATAATCGCGGGTACAAAGTCCTACCTGAGAAAGAAACTCACATGCCTCTTCTCGCTTTAGTTTTTTTCCAGTCGCCATATTGAGTAAATCATATACCGTAATTCCTTTAAAACATACCGGTTGTTGAAAAGCAAAACCCAAACCTAATTTTGCGCGTTCATCGATGGATAGACCAGTAATATCTTCTCCATCTAATATAATTTGACCACTATCTGGCTTTTCGATTCCCATAATGATTTTAACTAAAGTTGATTTACCACTTCCATTTGGTCCGGTAATCACATAAAATTTTTGGGAATCAAACATTAAATTGATATGATCTAAAATCTTTTTATGATCTCTTTCAAAACAAATATCTTTTAGCTCTAACATAACTTCTCCTTTCCATTTATTTCAATAGATCAAATATTTTTACATCTATAAAATCATGTCCATCCAGTTAATATGAAAGATTTTTCATATTAACTATTCTCATTATAGCTGTAATCACTACTCTTCGTCAATCATGCAAATGAAAAAAGAAAAAACTCTTTATGAGTTTTTTCTTCTTAAATCTTTTTGCTTCTTTTGACATCTACTTTGGATGTGAATCACATCATCTAAGGGACAAGTACTTGGATGATGTTTATTACAAAAATAACGTTTATAATAAATTAACACTAAATGACACCACCAAGTCGCATTACGATAGTCTTCAATTTGAAGATCTTCATATCCATTTTTCTTAATGATATCTTCCATATCATTATCTTTTACTAAATCTTCTAGTTGCTTTCTTAAAATGTCATGTCCTAAGGCATTTTTATATTCAGAAAAACCAAGACATGGTAATTCGATATCTTTCATTCCACTATCCACGGGCATGATACCTGAATAATATCCTCTTACATATAAAACACAACACTGCGCTACTTTATAGGATGCCCCTTCGACCTGTTCTGCAATTAAATGAATCAATTCATCATTTGATAAAGTTTTTATTTCCTTATCAAATACTTTTATAAATTGCATCATAGAAGATAAATATCGATATCTTGCGTTAGATAAGCCTAAATCTTTAATTAAATCGACAAGTTCTTCTTTCGTCATGTTTTCTATTTCTTCATAAGAATAATGATTTAAGTGATTGATTACGTTTTGATAAACATGGATCATATTGTAAGAAATTCTAGTAGAAAGGCCAGCAATCAACAATCTTTTTCGATAATCCTTCACTTCTAGGGGCCACCATAAATTATCATCGTGATTCCTTTTGATAGCAACTTTTACTTCGGATTGTTTACTACATATATCTATTATTTTCTTAAATTCTTCTTTGGTCATTCAAACTCCCTTAATACTTATTTCATCTATATTATCGTATCCATAATGATAAATTAGTTATACAACAAAAAATGATCGAACTTATCATTTCCAACACGGATAAAATAAACTAAATTAATTTTATAACATACAAAAATGGTTTCTTTTTTATATTAATTTTAAAATTCAAATTAAATTTCAAATATTGTATTCAAATTTTCGAGACATATCTTTTTAAAGTTCTGTCCATACTTGGTTTTATCTGCTAAACATCATTTATTCCATTTATAATTATAGTATTAAAATCAGACTTAATTAATTAAACCAATATCAGTATCATTAATCAAATTACCTTTCAAATAAAAACTTTCTAATTTATATTCTTCAGTTAATTCAACATCTTTTTCTGTTACTAACATTCCAATCAAATCAAAAGTTATCACTTTAATTATGTTACTCTTCTTCTATTAATAATTTCTCCAATCCATAAGTTTATTAATAGGAATTTCTTTTTATATTTAAATTTATAATAATCTGTTGTTTAACTGTTATTTTAACATTAATTCAATCTTCTTTAAAGCTGCCTTTTGTTCTTGATATGTACTTTTTTCAATTGCTTCATCTAAAGGTAACCATTGTCCATCAATAAAATTTTCTTCGTCTAAAGGCCTTATATTTTGAAATTCATTAATTTTAAATAAATAAATTTTTATTAATTTTTCGATGCCTTCTAAATCAGAACAATATTTGTACTCGCCAACTTTATCGATAAAATCATGAGTATCTATAATTATATTAGTTTCCTCTTTAATTTCTCTAATTGCAGTTTCAATAAAATTTTCATTTTTTTCCAAATGTCCTTTGGGAATCACCCAACAATTGTTATTATCTTTTAATAAAACAACATATATATTATTGTTTTTTATACATGATACTATTCCCATGCAAGATATAACTGTCTTTGTCTTAGATATCTTTTTATTTAATAATTCTATTAAATTTTCAAAGACAAATTTATTTATATCGATAAACTCTTTTTTTGCCTTTTCTAAGTCATAATTTCTTGCAGTAATTTCTTTTATTTTAAAATTAAATATATTTTTATGTACAATTTCTTTTTCTTCACACAAGCTATAAAAATCATTCATAACCATTTGATAACCATATGAAAATACACCATTAATATTTAAAATACATTTAAGCATGACTATAAATTTTTTTACATGAGCTTTTTTTAATACAATTTCATTATTGTCTAATGCAACACACGTTCTTCTACACGAATGTACAATACTAGGTAAATTATTCATATCATTAATTTGTATATCAGTATATTTTTGCCTTAAAAAATAATCTTTACCATAGAGAGTTGGGTCAACATTTAATTTTTCTTTTTCATAAACCATAACTCTAGTTTTACCATCTATTAAATTATGCAAAACCTCATCCAACGTATAAATTGTAACACCAACATGAATATCATCATGTTCATTATCAATCCTCATAAATTGTTGAACTTGTTTAAAATCATATTTTTTTAATACAATATATATATCTAAATCTGACCAAAAAGGAATAATTTCTGCTTTACCACCGGAACCACCTAAAATTATACTTTTTAAGTTATAACGAAAAATAGTAATTGCATGTTTTACAACATCATTTAGTTTTACTTTGTAAATTTTGGGTAAATTAACTTTTGTTTCATCAAAAACGTATTTATTTTCTCGCAACATTTTTCTACCACCTTATCATATTTATTATAATTTTCGATATTTTTTTTAAAATTAGTAAATTTAACATACAATCTCTCCATAAAATAATCATTATAAACTTTCTTATAATCTGTATTTTCTAATCTTTTATTAATTTCACTAATTAAAAACATAAATTGCTCAATAAAATCATCCATTCTAAGAATTTCTTTATTATAAGCATTTTCTTGTGTAATACTTCCTATGCGTTTTATATAATTATACCCAACATAAGAGATACTACTTACTGTTTTTGCACTCATTATAATTAATGGAATCAGACCAAAATCCTCATGAGTTTTGCCTTTCAAAAAGAGCAAATTTTCATTTAAAAACAAATCTCTTTTAAAAGCATATCCCCACGGTGTCGCAAAAATATTTTTATTTTTACAAAATAATTTTAAACTTTCTTTGCCATCTTTAGATATAAATGTCGGTTGAATAAAACGATCACTACCATTACTACAGAAAACATTAAATTTTATAACATCATCATTATATTTACTTAAAACATTTAATAAATTGACATTAATATAATCATCAGAATCTACGAAGATTATATACTCTCCCTTGCTATTATATATGCCAATATTTCTTATTATACTAATACCGCTATGTTTATTTTTTATTACTCTAATTCTATCTTTGTATTTATTTAAGAATTCATTGACTACATTTAAAGTGTTATCAGTTGATTCGTCATCAACAATTAAAATTTCATAATTACAAAACTTTTGTTTTAAAATACTTATTAAACACCTAGATATAGTTTTTTCTGAATTATATGTTGGTATAATAATAGAAAACCTTATTTTTTTATCAAACATTTTTTCTTTTCCTCAACATCAAGAATCAAATCAGAAAAATCATCTAAACTCTTTTCAAAATCAAAGACACTATTATCATTATTTAAAACATAAGTGTATGGTAACTGTTTTAAAAGTGATAATCCAAATTTTTCTTTAGCTTTATCTTTCTTTTGGGTTCTTTCCATAACCTCATCAATAGTACATTTCAGCCCTTCTGCCTGTAATTTAGAATATTCTCTACTCACTCTATTTCGATATGAGGCGTCAATATACAGCAATGATAAACGTTCACCAAGAATCTTCTTCATTTCTTTTGCTGCAACTACTCCATGCAAAGTGTCCATTATAATAAATCTATTCCCCTTACCATACACAGAAGATAATACTAAAAAATCAAACCAAAAACTATATAAATTATTTTGCTCTTGCTCACGCATCCACATATATTTTTCTTGCCGACTATTAGAGTTTTTAAATAACTCATTTGACACATCTTTCATCTTTATATGTATTGAATTTGGCAATTTACTATTCAAATATCTTGCCGCTGTACTTTTTCCAGATTCCGAGACACCAGAAACCAATATAAAATATTTATTATTATCAATAATTGAACTTAATAAATCAGCAAAAACATTATCAATTGTATTATTCGCATTAACAGTTTTTATCTCATTGTGGTGCAACATCTCACTAGTAATTTCAAAAAGTTTAGCTTGATATTTTTGGTAATAATCATCATAAGAATTTTGTATTCCTGTACTTCTATCTTTTCTTCTAAACCCTAAAGCAGAATTGTCAAAAAGCTCTAAAAACAAGGACAGATCTTCTTCAACTATGTCATACTTGTTTTTGTATTTAATTATATGCTCCATGACGTCATCATAAGCATAACCTCTTGTAAGAAAGTTTGCTAAAATGCGGCAATCAAAAGTAAAAGTTCCCTTATCGTTAAATACTATTTTTTTATTTTGATAAAAAGAGTCGTCATTTCGCAATTTAATTCCTTTATAAATCGAATCGCAAAATTCGTCAAGTGTACTTTCAAAAAACCACCATCTAAAAAAATCATCACCTTTTAAATTTGGGAAAACATTATACAAACCAATATCCTTCGAAAAATATGCATAGTAAAAATGTTTCTTTAGCAAATTGTATTGTGTAGTTTTCCCTGAACCATCTAATCCATTTAACGATATTTGATACATAATTGGTCTCCATTATTCTTTTTTTTGTAATCATTTACAATTAAATCTCTAACTTCACAAGGGACTACATTTAATTCAGACAATTCGAAAATTGGTATTGATATAGGAATATATAAGCCCCTATTTTCATATTCTGCAGAAGTAAATTCTGGTCCATTACCAGTGCCTAAATCCCCACTAATCCATTTACAATAAAAAAAATAAGTGTCAGTATGTTTAAATTTTTCAAGATATCTCATTTTTTCTACCTCTACATCAATTCCCAATTCTTCTAATACTTCACGTTTTACTCCTTCTTCTAAAGTTTCACCATTTTCCAATCCTCCACCAGGAAAAACATAATAAATGTTCTCTTTCCCAGTTTCAACTCTAACTCTTTTTATTAGCAATAATTGATCATTTTTTATTATTATGCCACGTACTCTCACATTCATAATACACTCTCCTTTTAACTTAAACTTCTCCCACCGTCAATCACAAAAACTGAACCAGTAGTATAACTAGAAAATTCCTTTATGATCATATATATAAATCTTGCAATTTGTGTAGGAATAAATATTATTTTTAACGAAACCTTTTCCATTACAACGTTTCTTTTATCCTTATCCAATACAAAAACATTATATCCAACTGCCTTAAATAATTTTGCACATTTTAGACCTATACCATTGGCACCACTTGTAATAATTACATCATTGTTCACACATGCACCTCACTCCCATTTCAAATAGTTTCAGTTTCGTTTAAAACATTCATATTTAATATAAAACTTTTTAAACTGTTATAATTAATATTACGTAGTTTATCATAAAACAAATGCATCAAAAATAAAATATAATAATAATCATCTTCTTCAAAAGTATTAATATTAAATATGCATAGTAAACGCATTATAATAAAATATATTAAATCATCATATATATCAAAATTCTTGACAATATTCAAAAACTCTAATAAATATTGCTTTCTAATTTTACTAATTTTAAAATCACAATAAATAAAAATATTTTCTTCGTCGACATTATAATTAACAGTAGGTTTATAACTATCTAAACGTTCAAATATCTTTTCATGATTTTTATATGATTCCTTATGATATTTTGGACAAATATATTGATCAAAAAACAGTATAGATACAAAACACATTGCAAATTCTCCAACCGCATAATTATATCCTGCCGAACTAACATCGAAAAAACATGGGGCAATTGATATATTTAATACATTATGATCCCCCTGAGTAATAAAACCCATATGGACTTTTTGTTTTTCAAAAAATGCTTTTGTTTCTTCTATTATCTTACTCGTACTAACATTTGTTTCACCATTAATTATTACATTTTTACAAAAATCATCGTTTGTTTGATACCATACATTTAACCTTTCTCCTACTCTCTCTTTAAAAAAAATATCAATAGGAGCTTGATTAATTTTTTTTGCTTTTTTGGAACTTTTATTATAAAAATAAAGTATATTGTGAATAATTTGATCATCATAATTATTATCAAAATCATTATTAACAAAATAATCATGAATCAATCCTTTGTCTTTTCCTACATTAACATCATAATCATATAAGACTAAACAAAAATCATTATCTAAAAAATACACATCAGTCTGCTCTTTAACCGGAAATATCGTCTTACATAATTTTATAGCCTGGCTTTCAGTTATAACTTCTTTTTTTGGTATAATTTTAAAAAATTTTTTTTCTCCTTTTTTTAATAAAACACCATTTATAGAATTATGTTGATAATTAATTGTTTGAATGAATAATTTATCACTTAATTGATTCAACAAAGTTTTTATTAAAACACAATTATAAGCCATTTTCTACCCTCACCTTATCTATTATTGAGAATATTTTTTCATCTCTATCTCCAGACATATCATAATACAATATATTATTACTTTTACAGTATTTTTTTAGTTTTTTACAATCTTTGATTACACGATGACAATATTTTAATAATTCATCATCAGATAATTCTTTAGTCCAATCTTTTTCCGTATCATTTTCACGTATATCATTAAACAACTGATTTGTATTACCATCGTATCCCAAAACAATTATCATAAAATTATTTTGGTTAAATTTTGTCACAAAATCTTCTAATTTTAAATAACATCCTTCTATTACATAATTAATATTATATGAATTTTTGCTATTATGATTTAAAGCACGAATATAACTGTACATAAAGCCTGATATTTCATCGAGCATATTTAAATCTCTACGAATATGATTAACATTCATATTAGGCATCCCATATTGAAAAGCAGTAATTATAAAATCTAGAGAAACTAAATTATAATTAAATTTTCTTGAGATCCTCCTAGCCAATGTACTTTTGCCACATCGACTTCCACCGCAAATTAATATATTCTTTTTTCTGACTTTTGCTTTTTTCGTATCATAAACCGTAGAAATTAATTTTGTGGCATATTTAGATAATTTTTTTGCATAAAACAAATAAAAATCCTTTTTATACTTTACTTTTTCATTAATAGCATATTTTGTTAATATTGTAACTACATTATAATAACAATAAACATTAAACAAACTTAATGTAGTAGTTATTGAATTATTATGTAGTCTATAATTATAATAACTTTTGTCAATATAATACAGACTTTTTATGTGACATAGCATTTTGATAACCCATTCTTCATCTTCGTGTACAATGTATTCAACAAAAAATAATTTATTTTTTAATATTAAATCTTTTTTTATTATAAAACGCCACACAGTAAAAACTATTTTACTAACTTTTATATAATTTAATACTTCTGACATCCTTTTGCCATTTATCATATTAGAATTAATTTGTCTATCATATAATTTTCTATCACACCCATCATTAATGACCGTTTTAAAATTTGATACGTAGGCATCTTCTTTTGTACTCAAAATTAATTTTGAAATATATGATAAACTATTCAAATCAATATAATCATCACCATCTAAAAACATAACATATTGCCCTCTTGCTTTATGTAACCCAACATTTCGTGCTTTAGATACTCCATCATGATTAGATGTGAATAGACGGAAATTTTCATAATGACTGCAAAAATCACTACAAATTATATTAGTTTTATCTACTGATCCATCATCAATAATAATTACTTCATAATCACGGAATTTTTGTTTTGTTATACTTTCTAAACATTCGAAAATATACTTTTCTACATTATAAACGGGAATAATTATAGATAATAATGGCACAAAATCACTTCCTATATATAAATTTTTATTAATAATAATACCATTTTTTTGAGTATTTTTCAAATTTTATAAAACTTTTAGTTATTTTTTTAATGCTTAGATATAGCATTTACAAACTTTTTATATAAAATAGACTATCCAAATTCTTCCACATCTGGACTATCTAGGCGTGGATTATTCATATCTGTATAGTTTTTATTTTGATTTAATTCTAAAAAACGAGGAATTTCATATATCAAACAATTATATTTAAAATAGCCATTTTTCCCTTATCTTTTCTATTTCCAAATAATGATGCTTTTGTAATTCTTTTAATATAGATCTAATACCATTTCTACTTTCTACACTTATAACTATTAAACTACTTAATAACCAATTCCAATTTGGTACAATAGATAACATAAATGATAATAATCCTTTTGCTTTATATAATAAATTTCTATCTTTCAAATAATAATTAGACATAATTGTATAGTTATTATTTTTTTCTATTTTAAAAACTGACATATTTACACCTCCTAACATTTGCAAAATAAAAACTGATTTAGTTTATAGTATCTAAATCAGTTGAATTAACACAAAAATGGCGTCCCCGATTGGAATCGAACCAACGACCTATCGCTTAGGAGGCGATTGCTCTATCCTACTGAGCTACGAGGACACAAATAAATTATAACATATTAATTATACGCAATCAAATATAAAAAAAGATTAAAATAAATTTTAATCGCCAACCTTTTCAAGGTTGGTTATTTTAATATATAATGTTTATATGATAGTAACTACTTTTGAAACTGAAAAAAATTTATTTAATTCTTATCCTAAAA
>CALVRE010000008.1 GCA_944358455.1 uncultured Bacilli bacterium
TTTCCTTTTTGAGTTCAAAAATCTGTTGTTCTTTAGAAAGATAGTTTTCATTAAAGACATTGGGATCTTTGTTGTAAGCAGTGATCCATTTTTCTAAGGTTTTGAGAGGGATATCAAATTGTTGAGCAGTTTTCAAAGTAGAATGTTTATCGACAACGATGAAATGAGTGATCATATTTTTAAAATCACGGAAATAAGAACGAGGCATAACACCAATTCCAATCTAAAATAATAATAACAAAAAATAGGAAATTAAAAAAGAGAAAGAAAAATGATAGAATGAAAACATAAAGAAATAATAAAATAGTATGCAAGAAGCAGTCGAGGGGAAGACGCTTTTTTATAGGGAACAAAACCCCCTGTAAAAAGTGTCTAAAAATATGATAATATCCCCCATTTGCAATATGCACACGGGGGGGGGGTATTATATACCCCTCTTTTTACTTGACTCTATAATATATGTTGGATTAAAGAGGAAAGTATGATATAATCAAAATAGCGAAGAATAGAAGTAGGAGAGATGAAAAATGAAAAAAAGAGGATTTACGTTGATTGAATTACTAGCAGTTATCGTTATATTAGCAGTGATTGCGTTAATCGCAGTACCCCTTGTTATGAATATTGTAGAAGAAGCAAAGAAAGGGTCACTAGAGAGAAGTTATGATATGATCGAAGATAGTGCATCAAACTATGTATATGCGAATTATCAAACATTAAATATTCCCGATTATCAAGATTACTATCTTCCGGTACAGGAATTAACGGATCAAGGATATTTAAAGAATGCGACCGAAGAGATGAATCAAGAATACGTGATTGTGAAGAAAAGTGAAGAAGATATGACCTTCTATTATACGGGAAGAGACCATAATCCATATGAGAAAGAAGGAACGATCAAAGAAAAAATAGAAAGTGACGAAGAACATATCGTAAAAGATGTGGTAGTAAATGGGAAAAAAGTCAATAAAGTAATTGGAACAAAAGCGGAAAAAAATAATGGAATGAAAAACTATGTATGGTATAGTGGGAACTTGTGGCAAGTATTAGAGACGACAGAAGAATCAGTCAAAATGGTACTAGCACATAGTATTACGAGTATTCCTTATGGAGAGAGTAGTGAATGGGAAAGTAGTTGGGTAAGGAAATGGTTAAATGAAATCGATGACAGTAGTGAATATGATGGAATCTTTTATCATGGCTTATCGAGAACGGATTTATTAATAGAAGGGGAATTCTGTTTAGATGAACCCGAGGTTAACACAAGTTTAAAGTTATCAAGTAGTGGGAATCATATTGTGAGTGTAGTAACCAGTGCATCTAAGATTGGAATTTGTCAAAATAAAGTAAACGAAACGGTCGGATTATTGACCTTTGAAGATTATGTATATGCGAATAATGGGAAAGAGATGGTGTTTACAGGAGATAGTTTTTTAGATGAAGATGAACTAATGTGGACGATGACGAAGTATACAGAAAATGGAAAGAACAACAATATGTGGATCGAGTGGTATGAGAACATTGATGGAAAGAATGGGAATATTGTTGTCGATACTGGAGGGACTGTTGGAGAGATCAGTAAAAAAGCCCAATTTAGTATCACCAATTCTTATGGACATGGAGTAAGACCAGTCATCCATATCAAAAGTGATGTCATCGTAACAAGTGGAAGTGGAACAAAGAAAGATCCATACATTCTAATTAGTGAAGAAAAAAAGATCAACAAATTAAATCAAGCAACGATTGGAGAATATATTTATTTAGATGAAGGGAATAATCCTAATACAACATCAACTGAAACAGTAGTGAATGGACTTAGTTATACCTACAATAAGAATCAAGTAAGATATCGCATTATCGATATTTTAGAAGATGGAAGTATCAAAGTGGAAAGAGCTGATGTTTTAAGAAATCTACCAGATACAGTAGCGATTAGTAGTGGTATTTATGTTCCTTATTACTATGTTGGAAATCCTGATCAAACTGGATGTGCTTATATCGATGGTACATATTATACAGGAGGATGTAATGGACATAATTATTTTCAACCAATGGAAGGAGAAGGGGAATACAAATATCAAAATAGTATGAATATTGGTTACTATTTAAATGAAGCAAGTAATGGTTTTTATAATTGGTATAGTGATGAAGTAAAGAAATGGATTCTTAATTGGGATTGGGATTTACCGGTAACGGCACATGGAAAAGACTATAGTACCTACTGGGAAGAAGAGAATTATATTACAGATCAAACGAATTATTGGAACAATACTTATGATGGAGAAGCCAGTGCCTATATTGGATTACCATCCTATGGAGAGAGATATAGTGGGAATGATTTAAATACTAGTTATTGGTATATCAACCGGTGGGTAAGCTCCTCTTCCAATGTGGGCCGTGTCAACTACTACGGTAATGCGGACGCGGGCAATGCTGGCCATCCTTGGAGTGGGGTCCGCCCAGTTCTTCATCTAAGATCGAATCTCCTAATTCAATCGGGGAAGGGAACAAGTGCTCAACCATATCAACTGGAGAGTTGAAAAAAAAGAAACGGGCCTTTGGTCCGTATAGAAAGGCAGTACGAATGGATTACTGTCTTTTTTTGAAAATGAAGAGAGGTTATTATGAAGTTATTGGAACAATATCAAGAATGGAAAGAAAGATATAATAAATATATTATTTTATGTAAGTGTGGGAATTTTTATGATGTATTTGATCAAGATACAAAGATTTTAGCTTATTTGATGGATTATAAAATTAATGAATATAACGGGATTAAAAAATTAGGTTTTCCGGCGATATCATTATCGAAAGTACTAAAACAATTGGAAGGAGAACACTTAAATTATTTGATTTTTGAGAAGGTTGGAGATTATTATAGAGTAACGGTAAAAAAAAGATTTATGAATAATCAATATGAAAATTATATAGAACGATTAGTTAATTATGATTATTTAAATGCCGAATGGGAAGAAGTATGTAGACGTTTGAAAAGGCTATTGTTGGACCCTCATTTTCCGGATGTTTTAGTTAGAATTAAGGAATTGTTATGAAAGATAATTTATTAGTGATTACTAAAATAAAAAAAACGATTGTAAGGCTTGATAAAATAACGGATAATTTTAGTCGTAATGAAGTTGTCTTACGCGACAATATTCGCTTAACGATGTATCAATTATTAGAAACAAGTTATATGGCAAATTTAATCAAAAAGCAAAGGTTATTTTATCAAAAAGAGGTATTGGTGAAAATTAAAATGTTAGATTTTTATCTTGTATTAGCACATTCCAAAAAATTATTGACAGCTAAGCAATTAGAATCCATTAGTGCACATTTATTAGAGACTTTTATTTTGGTGCAGGCATGGATCAAGAGTCAACATGAAACGATATGATCATTTGTATGAAAAATTATTGGATTTTGCTAATATTTTAAATATTTATGAAAAACAAATTAAACCAAATACTAAAAATAAAGATAAAATTGAAAAATATGAACATTACTTATTGCTAAATTTAAAAAATATTCAAACTATGTTGTTATCGAGAAAAATAGAGTTTCATGATTATTATATTTTCTTGATACGCGAACCTAAATATCGTATTGTTATGAGTCAACAGATCTCCGATAAGATTATCAATCATTTGATTGCAAAATATTTGTTGTTGGATGTGTTTGAACCGTCGCTTATTGATGGTAATGTTGCAACAAGGAAAAATAAAGGTACTTTGTATGGCGTTAATTTAGTGAAAAAATATATTCACAGTATGAAGACGAAAGGCAAGAAAATTTATTATTTAAAATGTGATATTCAAAAATATTTTTATATGATTGATCATAACCAACTGATGAAAGTTTTAAAAAGTAAAATAAAAGATCAGGAAGCTTTATGGTTACTAGAAAAAGTGATTGAAACATCGAATCAACCTAAAATAAAAGCTCGTATTCAATCATTAAAAGCGATGGAAATAGAACGAATTCAAACTTTATCTATTTCTGAAAAAGAAAAACTTCTTCGTATTTCTGAAGTGAAAAAAATACCTGACTTTTCGACTCCTAATAAAGGGATTCCCATCGGTAATATGACGAGTCAGGCTTTAGCTATTATTTATTTAAATGGACTTGATCATTATATTAAGGAAGATCTTCATATTAAGTGTTATGTAAGATATATGGATGATTTCGTATTATTTCATCACGATAGAGAATATTTAAAAACATGTTGGATGCTGATACAAAAAAAATTAGAAGAAGAATATTTGTTACAATTAAATCCTAAGACGAAAATTGATGTGTTATTTGGACATCGTGCTTTAGATTTTTTAGGGTATCGTTATTATTTAAATGAGAACGGGCATCTTTATTTAAAGATTCGTACGACAACGAAAAAACATTTTAAAAGAAAGGTAAAAAAGTTATATTATTTATATTTAGATGGGAAGATTCCGTTTTATCATTTTCAACAAACGATGAATAGTTATTTGGGACATTTTTCTTATGCTGATACACATTATTTGATTTATAATTATTTAAAGCGTCTTTATCAATTTCATGATCTAGGAACGGAGGTACGTATTGATCATAATGGTCAAATCTTGATGATTGTTTAAAGGGATAAAGCTATAAGAACTCCTCTTCCAATGTGGGCCATGTCAACAACAACGGTAATGCGAACACGGACAATGCTGGCAATCCTTGGAATGGGGTCCGCCCAGATTTGATAAAAACTGTGTATGCTGAGACGGAATGTTTTAGAAGTTCAGAAGCTTATCAAAACAAGTTTTATTCCTCTTCGCAAGAAGAAAAAAAGAGTATGGATGAGAGAAGCATTAGTAATAATGAACGTGTCGATCTTTTATGAACCATATGAGTGAGAACTATTTTTAAAAATAGTTCTTTTTGTCAAAAACAATGGTAAGTATCAATCGTTTAATGATATAATTTGATTGGTGGTGAGTAAATGGAAAAAGATTTAACGTTATTAATATTAGCTGCAGGTATGGGAAGTCGTTTTGGCGGATTAAAACAAATTGAACCGGTAGGACCGAATGGCGAGTTTTTAATCGATTATAGTATTTATGATGCGATTAGAGCAGGGTTTACAAAAGTCGTATTTGTCATTAAGAAAGAGAATGAAAAAATATTTAAGGAAACGGTGGGAAGTCGTGTAGCAAAAAAAATCAAAGTAGAGTATGCGTTTCAAGAAATCAATGATCTACCATCGAATGATATTGATTGGAAAGGAAGAACGAAACCTTGGGGAACTGCACATGCAGTCTTGTGTGCGAAGGAACTCATTCACGAACCTTTTTTAATGATCAATGCGGATGATTTTTATGGTTATGATGCATATCAAGTAGCAAGTCGTTTTTTGAAAGAAAGAAAGAATGATCCGTATTATTGTATCGTTGGATATCAAATTATACGAACCTTATCCGAACATGGTAGTGTAAAACGTGGAATTTGTTCTGTAGATCATGGAAAATTAGTAACACTTACAGAAAGTAATGTCGAACGAGTAGGTGAAAAAATTATTGCCTCTCCACTTGACCATAGTATGCCATTTGAAGTTTCGGAAGACTGTTTGGTTTCGATGAACATGTTAGGCTTCACTCCATCTCTTTTTCCATATTTAGAAAAGCATTTTGGTACTTTTTTAGAAATGCATAAAAATGATATATTAACATGTGAATACCTGATTCCGGATAGTGTGAAAAAAATGATCGAAGAAGGATATATAGAGGTGGAAATGCTCTCGACATCTGCAGAATGGTTAGGAATGACTTATCGAGAAGATAAAGAAAAAATTATAGATAAAATAAATCAATTGATCAAGGATGGTATCTATCCTGGGAATTTATGGGAGTTGTAACGTTATGAAAAAGTTGTTACTGCTGTTTTCCCTCGTAATTTTATTGACGGGATGTAGTGTCATAAAAGAAGAAAAGATATGTACGCTCGATTATAATTATGGAACTTATAGTGGATTACATATCATTACGATGTTCAGCAAAGATGGAGAATTCATTTCTAATTTATCACTTCAAGATCGTTACAATGCTAGTTTTGAAGATACCGATCTATCTGGTGTGCGAGCAGAAATTAAAGATAGACAGAATCATTATTTAAACGATTATCAGGATGCGACCAGTGAATATTCTGAAAATCATGGTTTTATTGCTTTTTCTACGAATCTACCATTAAACGGAGATAATGTGGAACTTTTTTTACAAGAAATTGGTTTAACTGGAGACTCTTTATCGATCGATGATTATCAAACCTATTTAGAGAATCATGGATATGTTTGTGAAGAAAAGTAGGAACCCCTACTTTTTTGATGCAATTCATGATATAATGATAGGGCAGAATGAGAGGTACATATGAAAGAGGAAATTATAAAAGAAATTAGTAATGATCTAAAAATTAAGGAATCTCAAGTAGAAGCTACTTTGTTTTTGTTAGAAGAAGGGAATACCATTCCTTTTATTGCTCGTTATCGAAAAGAAAAAACGGGATCTTTAGATGAAGAACAAATTAGAACAATTAGTGAGGTTTATGAATATCAAGTAAATCTTTTAAAACGTAAAGAAGATGTTATTCGCTTGATCGATGAAAAAGGACTTATGACGGACGAATTAAAGAGTCAGATTATGAATGCCACGAAGTTAGTGGAAGTAGAGGATTTGTATCGTCCTTATAAAGAAAAGAAAAAAACAAAAGCAACGGATGCGATCAATCAAGGATTGGAACCACTTGCTAAAATGATTATGTCATTTCCAATGGCAGGATCACTAGAAGAGATGGCACATAAATTTTTGAATGATAAAGTGAAAACAGTGGAAGATGCGATTACTGGTGCAAAGTATATCATTGCCGAATGGATTAGTGATAACGCATCTTATCGTAAGTGGATTCGCGTGAATACTTATTTGTATGGAACGATTACCAGTAAGAAAAAGAAAGATGCCGATGATCCAAATAAAATTTATGATATGTATTATGACTATAGGGAAGCGATCAAGCATGTGAAACCTCATCGTGTACTTGCTTTAAATCGTGGAGAAAAGGAAAAAGTTTTGTCTGTTTCCATTTCTTTTGATACGAATAAAGTAATGGAGTATCTAGAGAAGAAATTGATCAAAAATCCTTCTTCTTTTGTTACGGATACGGTCAAAGATGCGATTCGTGATAGTTATAAAAGATTGATCGAACCAAGTATCGAAAGAGAAATTCGAAGTGAACTCACCGAACGTTCTGAGGTAGTAGCAATCGATAATTTTGGTAAAAATTTGGAGAAATTACTCTTGCAACCACCGATGAAGGAAAAAATGGTATTGGGTTTCGATCCAGCCTTTCGAACTGGATGTAAGCTTGCTGTTATTGATAAGACAGGGAAAAAGATCGCTATCGAAGTGATTTATCCTCATGAGCCAGTAAATAAATATGAAGAAGCGAAGAAGAAAGTGTTAGATTTGATCGAACAATATAAAATTGATATCATTGCGATTGGAAATGGTACTGCATCCAGAGAGAGTGAAGCTTTTATAGCAGATGTGATAAAAGATGCTAAACGAAAAGTGGAATATGTGATCGTAAGTGAGGCAGGAGCCAGTGTCTACAGTGCAAGTAAACTTGCCATCGAAGAATTTCCAGATTTAACAGTCGAAAAAAGAAGTGCGATTAGTATTGGGAGAAGACTTCAAGATCCCCTTGCTGAACTTGTCAAAATTGATCCGAAAAGTATTGGAGTAGGACTTTATCAACATGATGTATCGAATAAGAAATTATCAGAGTCTTTAGATTTTGTCGTATCGAAAGCAGTGAATGCGGTAGGTGTTAATATTAATACGGCAAGTGCGGCATTACTTAGCTATGTTTCCGGTATTACCAAGAAAAACATCGAAAAGATATTAGAATATCGTAATGATAAAGGAAAAATTGAAAGTCGCGAAGAAATAAGACGTGTAAAGTTATTGGGAGATAAAACGTATGAACAGGCGATCGGTTTTTTACGAATCTTAGATGGGAAAAATATTTTAGATGCGACGGCTATCCATCCAGAAAGTTATGAAGCCACCTTAAAATTGTTACAGGAACTAGATTTGACGCTTCAAGATATTGGAACGGATAAGATGAAAGAATCTTTCAAGGATTTCGATATTACAAAATATAGTGAACGTTTGAATATCGATCATTATACATTGGAAGATATTGTAAAATCATTATTGAAACCAAACCGTGATCCGCGTGACGAGATGCCAAAACCGCTTCTTAGAAGTGATATTTTACATATCGAAGATTTAAAAGTAGGGATGAAATTACAAGGAACGGTTCGCAATGTTGTCGATTTTGGAGCATTTATCGATATTGGGCTTCATGATGATGGCCTTGCCCATATATCCAAATTATCCAATCATTATATTAAACATCCTACAGAAGTAGTAAATGTTGGCGATATCGTCGATTGTTATGTCTGTGATATTAATTTGGAAAAACAAAAGGTATCACTATCGCTTTTAGAACCAAATAATGTCTAAAAGAAAAATATCAGTTGCCAAAAAACTGATATTTTTTATTGGTTCCATAATTTCCCATATTTTTTCCCTAATCTCAACACATTTATTTTATATACTGATATTGTCAGGAGGTGATAGATGACGAAAATGATAAACGAATAAGACTTGAAAATAACAATTAATGTAAATAAAACAAATACACTCCTAAAAATGTTCTTTAATGAAAGAAGGGTGGTGAGAATGCTAGAAATATGAGCGAAATAGTGTTATACTAAATGCGAGGTGTAAGCATGTACAAGATTTGTTTAGTAGAAGACGAAGAGATGTTAAACAACTTAATCAAATCCTATTTAGAACGCGCAGGCTATGAAGTGGTTAACTTCTTTAATGGAGAGGACGCATATGACTATATAGGAAAAGAAGAAGTTCATCTATGGATACTAGATATTATGTTAGGTGATACAATTAGTGGTTATGATCTAATTAAAAAAATTCGTGAGATCGATCAAAAAGTTCCAGTTATTTTTACATCAGCGAGAGATCAAGATCTGGACAAAATTATTGGTTTAGAATTAGGAAGTGATGACTATATTACAAAACCATATTCACCAAAGGAACTAGTGCTTAGATGCAACAATATGATTAAGCGTGTATATATGCCAAGTAGCGAGAAGATGAAGTATGAAACATATGAAATCGATATCGATAAACGAATGGTATATGAGAATGGAAAAGAAATTAGTCTTACAACTTTAGAATATGATTTGTTATTGATGTTTTTGAATAATCGTAATAAGTCATTCAGTCGAGATGAAATATTAAAAAACATCTGGGGAGAAGATTATTTTGGTAGTGACAGAGTAGTAGATGATCTAGTAAGACGTCTTCGTAAGAAGATGAAAAATGTCCATATTAATACACTATATGGATTTGGGTATCGATTAATTTGAGACCATTAGAGCAAAATCTATTCCGTCAATTAATTTCTATAGCCGTCATTATGTGTGGAATTATTTTCCTAAGCTTAGGAATCCTACTGCCTAAGGTACTTTTGCCGGTATATGAGAAAAATATTTACCAATATTTAAAACAACCACTTGAATTGCTTCGTTATGATATAGATGACGATGAAATAGCAAGTGATGTCGCATATCTTTATATTACCTCTGATGGTGAAATTATTGCTTCAGACAATTTCGAAACTGTTATCAAATCGACTCCTAAACAAGTCGTTGCGAAGATAGATGATGAATACGGTAAGTTTACTTACTTAGGTAAAACTTATTACTATAATACCTCTTATAGTCATTATGTTAGTAAAGTATCCCTTACCAACGACCAGTACATCACAAGTATGAAACAAGATGTACTCTATACTATATTTCCTATTTTGTTAATTACTCTCTTACTTATATCTGGACTGATTATTTGGTGGTCTAGACGATTAGTCAAAAAAATTGAAAGACTGAAGGAAAAAGTTGATAATTTATCGAATGATGATTATGTCGATAATTATAACTATGTTATGGATGACGAATTAAAAGCTCTTAGTGAAGCAATTGATAATATGAAAGCAACTTTGAAAGAGCAAGAAGAATATAAAAATCAAATGTACCAAAATATATCCCATGATTTCAAGACTCCTCTCACGGTGATAAAATCGTACATCGAAGCGGTCGATGACGGGGTACAGGATAAAGAACAAGCTTTGGCGGTAATTCGGGAACAAGTAGATAAATTAGAATTAAAAGTACACTCCTTACTATATTTAAATAAATTGAATTATATAAAAGATTCTGATCAATATCGCCAGGAGCAAATTGATGTGACGGAAGTCATTCGTACTTCAGTAGATAAATTTAAAATTCAACGACCAGAACTCACTTGGGAAATTCATATTGAAGATAAAAAAACGATCTTTAATGGTTCCCTTGATATGTGGGAAGCAATTGTCGATAATTTGTTAGGTAATTTTATTCGTTATGCGGATAAAAAAATCAAGGTTACAATTAAGAACGGGAAAATAACTTTTTACAACGATGGTCCTAATATCGATCCAAATATTCTCGATGATATTTTCACTCCCTATAAAAAAGGTATCAAAGGGCAATTTGGATTGGGACTTTCCATTGTAAAGAAAACGGTTGCTTTGGTCGGTTATGAAATAACTGTCAAAAATGAAAAGAAAGGTGTCAGTTTTATGATAAAATAAAGAACTCTTTATACTTCGGTATAAGGGGTTCTTTTTTTGCTTTTTGATACTTTACAAAAAAACGATTATTGTTATAAAATAATAAATAAAGGTGAGAATATGAATAAAACTGAGAAAAGAGAAGTTGATCTCTATTATTATGAACATGCATTAGAAAAAGAGGGATTAACATATATTGGTGGGGTAGATGAGGTGGGAAGAGGACCTCTGATTGGTCCCGTCGTGACGGCATGTTGCGTTTTACCCACCAACTTTGAATGCCCTGGACTTACCGATTCCAAAAAATTAAGTGAGAAAAAACGTAATCAGTATTACGAATATATCAAGGAACATGCGGTTGCTTACGGAATTGGTCAATGTAGTCCAGAAGAAATCGATCAATATAATATTTATGAAGCTTCACGAATTGCCATGATAAGAGCAATCGAAGAGGTACGAAAACAAGTCCCTTTAGAACATGTATTAGTGGATGCAATGCCACTTGATTTGGATATTCCCACGACCTCGATCATCAAAGGAGATGCGAAAAGCATCAGTATTGCTGCAGCCAGTGTTCTTGCGAAGGTAACGAGAGATCAAATGATGTATGAATTAGACGAGAAGTATCCACAATATGGCTTTGGGAAACATAAAGGATATCCCACTAAAGCACATATTGAGGCAATTCATAAGTATGGATTAATTGATGGTTATCGGAAGACTTATGGACCAGTAAAGGAGGTAAAGAATGAAAATTTTTAGAAGGAGAGGTTTTAGATTATGCAGATACAGAGGATAAAAGTAGGCTTACTTCAAACCAATTGTTATTTGTTAGAGAAAAATAACCAATTGATCGTCATTGATCCGGGAGATGAGAAAGAAAAGATATTAGCGGAAGTGAAGGGTCGTGAAGTGTTAGCTGTGCTTCTTACTCATCGTCATTTTGATCATATCGGTGCACTCTCTATTTTTCCCAATATCCCCATTTATGAATATCAAAATTTAGAAGAAAAAGAGTATCACGTTGGCCCATTTGTTTTTCAAGTTCTCTATACACCTGGTCATACATTGGATTCTGTCACGTATTATTTTCAAAAAGAAGAAGTAATGTTTACTGGTGATTTTTTGTTTCATGAAGATATTGGCAGAACCGATTTGGAAGGTGGCAGTATTCATGATATGAAAGTTAGTCTTCAAAAAATGAAGCAATATCCTGAAAATATTCGTCTTTTTCCAGGTCACGAAGAAGATACGACGCTTGCCCATGAATTACAATATAATAATGCTTTTCAAATGTTGGAATATTAAAAAAGGATAAGTTATCTCTTACCCTTTTTTCTTTTTATTTTACATTTATAGCTATCACACATCGTCGATTCTTTTTCATCTTCTGGACTACAAAGACAAATTTTTATTTTTTCTAACTTACAATAATCGATTTTTGCATCATTATATTCACAATCGTGAACAGTACATTTGATACAGCGATTGAAATCTCCTTCCATATGATCACCCTAGTTCTATTATCCACTAGAATGTCAATTTTATTCATAGAAAGAGAATTCTTTTCATAAGATGTATGGGTGATAAAAATGGACAAGATCGTAGGAATTCCTCGCAGTTTTCTTTATTATGATCATCATATTCTATGGGAAACCTTCTTATCAGAATTACGTATTCCTTATATAGTAAGTCCAAAGACAAATGAGCAAATCATGCGTTTTGGACAACAGGATAGTCATGATGAAATGTGTCTTTCTTTGAAAAATTATTTAGGGCATGTACATTACTTAGAAGATAAATGTGACTATTTACTGGTACCACGAGTGGATAATTATGGCCTTTATAATCAAACTTGTACCAACTTCCTTGCACTTTATGATATCGTACACAATGTGACAAATAAACCTATCTTAAATTATAATATCGATTATTGTCATGGGGATACAGAATGGAAAGGATTTTTAAAAATGGGATTAGAACTAGGTAAAAAGCGAGCAGAAATTAAAGACGCGTACCACCATGCCAAGGAAAAAGAAAAGGAATATTATGATCATTTGATTGGGGCGAATTATAATGCTTTAAATAATTCGAAACCACGAATTTTAATAATTGCCCATAATTATGTTCTCTACGATGAAATGATTGGACTGCCGATCACAAACATGTTTCAGAAAATGGGGGCAACCATTATTGATGCGAATTTGTTTGATCAAAAAGTCGCATTGAGAGAAAGTAGAAGGATTAGTTCAGGATTATATTGGGATACCAGTAGAAAACTCGTAGGAGCAATCCCTATTGTCGAACATAATATTGATGGCATTGTCTTTTTGTCAAGTTTTCCTTGTGGCCTTGATTCCTTAGTAAATGAATTAGTAATGCGCAAAATAAAAAAACCATATTTAAATTTAGTAGTAGATGACATTTCTTCTCTAACTGGTATGGAAACGAGAATAGAAAGTTTTATGGATATTTTAAATGTCAAAATATAAAATATCATTTCCCCATATGGCGGATTACTATGTTCCTGTGCGTTACTTACTGTCTCATTTAATGGAAGATGCCGAAATTATGGTCGCACCACCGATTACATCGAAAACGATCGAACTAGGAAGTAAATATAGTCCCGATTTCCTTTGCACCCCATTCAAATATACGTTAGGTACGATTATAGAAGCATTAGAATGTGGAGCGAATGTAATCGTTCAAGCAGGTGGTGGTTGTAGGTATGGTTACTATAGTGAATTACAAATAGAAATCTTAAAAGAGTTAGGATATGACTTTACTTATTTGAATCTCGTTAGTTGTGGTAAAACTGATATCAAAAAAATATATCAGATGGCAAAAAAATTAAATCCTCATTTTTCCGTTTTAAAAGCATGTTATTATGGATTTATTACGATAAAAATGGTGAAATATATGGATCAGATCGATCATATTATTCGTGAGAACATTGGATTTGAAGTCAAAGAAAACAGTTTTATACATTTAAAACAAGAAATGTTAGAGCATTTTTCGCAAGTTAAAACTTATAGAGAACTATTTTCTCTTTATCACCAATATAAAAAGAAATTTTTAAATTTAGAAATAAAAAAACCGAAAGATTATTTTAAAGTAGGAATGATTGGGGAACTATATACAATTATGGAACCATTTGCCAATTATCAACTAGAATATGAACTTGCTAAGTTTGGAATAGCGATTAAACGATATACGAATGTTCAATATTTATTGTTTGAGAAAAAACATGAAATTAAAAAGTTGTTGAGGCAAACAAGCGATTACATTAAATATAAAATGGGAGCCGATGCCAGTGATAATATTGCCCGCGCTAAATACTTTTGTACTCACCATTATGATGGTATCATTCATATAAAATCTAGTTTTTGTACTCCAGAAATAGGCGCCATGCCAGTGATTTCTAAAGTATGTAGTGATTATCAAGTACCAGTTTTATTTTTTAGTTTTGATGCAAATACAAGTGAAGTGGGAATTCGAACGAGAATTGAAGCTTTTTATGATATGTTAGAAATGAGGAGAGAGTATGAAAAAAGCATATCTCGGAATTGATATTGGATCGATTTCAACCAAAGGAGTTGTCATTGATAGCGATTATCATCTTTTGGCTAGTGATTATATATGGACGGAAGGAGATCCTGTTCAAGCTGTTCGGACCTTGATCGATTCGTTAAAAGAACAATTATCAGATGATATTGAAATTCATGGTATTGGTACAACTGGAAGTGCTCGCAAACTAATTGGTCTTATGTTAGATGCTAATGTTGTAAAAAATGAAATTACCGCTCATGCAGTAGGAACAAAGGCCTTTTATCCCGATGTCCGAACCATTTTAGAGATTGGAGGACAAGACTCTAAAATGATATTATTAAATCATGGTGTCGTGGTCGATTATGCCATGAATACATTGTGTGCAGCAGGAACGGGAGCATTCCTTTCTAGTCAGGCCAAGAGGCTAGGAGTACCCATCGAAGAATTTGGAAAACTTGCTCTAACGAGTAAACATCCCGTTAAAATTGCCGCACGTTGTACGGTGTTTGCCGAATCTGACCTCATTCATAAAGCACAAGTGGGATATCCAAAAGAAGATATCGTAGCCGGATTATGTAGAAGCATTGTTCTCAATTATTTAAATAATGTAGGAAAAGGAAAGAAAATTATGGGACCGGTTGTCTTCCAAGGCGGTGTTTCGAAAAATATAGGCGTTGTCAAACAGTTTGAAGAAGTATTGAAAGAGCCGATTATAGTAGATCCAAATAGTCATTTGATGGGAGCAATTGGCATTGCGATTCTATCTTCTAAACAAGCTAGAGATAACATATATCCATTGGAATTCAAAAACATTACATTTGAAACAAAAGGAAGAGAATGTGAACATTGTTCCAATCATTGTGAAATATTAAATATTTATAAAAATCAAAAGTTGATCGATACATGGGGAAATAAGTGCCCAAGAGGATTACAGGTGTAAAAGAAATGTAAGATACATTTCTTTTTTTTATTATTTTTGTCGTTGATTGATATTAGAAATAGTTGAAAATAATCAAATGATGAAAGTAGGAGAGAAGATGAAGAAACATGAATTGAATTAGTAATCGGTATTGTCATATCGTGCTAATAGCTTTAATTGCAACACCATTAGTTATGAATAAATTAAAAAGTTCAAAAAAACATACTAGCTAATTAGTATGCTTTTCATTTTTGATGAATTCTCGTAACATTTTTGTGAGCGCTCTTTTTTCGATTCTCGATACATAACTTCTGGAAATTCCTAATTCTTTGGCAATCTCTTTTTGGGTTACTTCATCTTCGTCATTGAGACCGTATCGTTTAATGATAATTTCTTTTTCTCGTTCGTTTAAAACATTGAAATATTTTTTTAATAGTTTGACACTGTCTTGTTTATGTAGATCGAGTGCGAAATCAGGTTTCGGTGTTTTTAAAATGTCTAAGAATGTTATTTCATTCCCATCTTTATCGAAACCGATCGATTCATTGATGCTAATATTTTTGCTATTCTTTTTATCGCTTCTAAAGTACATGAGAATCTCATTTTCGATACAACGTGCACAATAAGTTGTGATTCTGGTCCCATGTTTATAAGAATAGGAATCAATTCCTTTGATAAGTCCAATCGTTCCAATGCTGATTAAGTCATCTGCATCTTCCCTGCGGTGATCATATTTTTTGACGATATGAGCAACTAATCTTAAGTTGTGTTCAATGAGTTTATTACGAGCATCTTTATCACCAAGTCGCATTTTTTCGACATACTGATCCTCTTCCTCTTTTGAAAGAGGATCTGGAAAGATGTTATTTGAGTATGCGGCGGTAAAGAAATGGAAATCTTGAAATAAATATTTTATAATTTTGGAAAACATAAATCACTTCCTTAATTTAAATATAGTCATTTGGTTTCAATTTATGTCTATGGACAATTTATCTTTTGCTTGTTTCGTCATAGGCAAAAAATTTGGGGTTTTCATAGAAGCGGTGTTTTGAATTTTTAAAAAAATTGCAAATGGACAAATAGAATGACAACAAAGTTTGTGATGAATATGCAAGTATTTCATCTTATAATCGTGTTTATAAATAAGTTAAAATGATGAGAATTTATCATAAAAATCGGGGTTCAAAAAGAGAATTACTTTTCTTTTTGAACAATTGCTGATATAATGAATAATAGGTGAGAATATGAATAAGACAAAGATCATTGCGACGATCGGACCAGCTAGTTCCGATAAAGAAATTTTAAGACAAATGATATTATGTGGTATGAATGTTGCTCGATTTAATTTGAGTCATGCGACTCATGAATTCTGCTTAGAAAATATGAAGAAGATTGAAGAATTGAACAAGGAACTAGATACGAATGTAGCGATTATGTTTGATACGAAGGGACCAGATATTCGCATTGGAAGATTTGATGGTGGTATGGCTTTTTTGAAGAAGAATGATAAAATTCGTATTTATACAGAAGATTTATTGGGAGATCAAACTAAGTTTTCTGTTAGTTATCCAGGAATTGTCCAGGATGTAAAAGTTGGTACCATTATTAAGTTAGATGATGGTCGTATCGAACTAGAAGTGGTCGATAAAGGTTTCGATTTTCTTCTTTGTGAAGTGTTGAACGAAGGAATGATCTCCGATCACAAAGGTGTTAATATTCCCGGAGTTCGTTTAAATATTCCTTTTCTCTCAGAAAAGGATCGAGAAGATATCAAGTTTGCATCCGAAGCAGGAGCCGATTTCTTATCTCTTTCCTTTGTTTCTAACCATGAAGATGTTTTGGAAGTGAATGATCTTTTGATTGGTTATAACAATGATCATTTGAGTATTGTGGCGAAGATTGAAAACGAACAGGCTGTGGATGATATCGATGATATTATTCGCGTTAGTGATGCGGTTATGATTGCTCGTGGAGACTTAGGAGTAGAAGTACCAATGGAACGAGTACCAGGTATTCAAAAAATGATTATTGCGAAATGTCATGAAGCAGGAAAAGTATGTATTGTTGCGACTGAAATGTTAGCTTCGATGGAAAATATCATCCGTCCAACACGAGCCGAAGTGAGTGATGTTGCGAATGCAGTATTGGATGGTGTCGATAGCGTTATGTTAAGTGGTGAGACAACGGTTGGTCATTTTCCGGTTGAAACATTGGATATGATGGCCCGTATTATTGAAAGTTCGGAAGAAGATATCAATTATTTGGATCTTTTGGATCGTACGATGCGTACGGAAAAGCAAGATGTAACGGGTTCGATTTCTTATAGTGTTGCAGAGTGCGCGAATCGCTTAAAATGTAAAGCGATTGTGGCTCCGACTAAAAGTGGTTATACTGCTCGTAAAATGAGCCGTTTCAGGCCAAGCTGTCCGATCATTGCTTTAACCCCTAATAAAAATACATTAAAAAGTTTAGCACTTAATTTTGGTGTTCATACTGTTTATATCGATGAATTAGATAGTTTCGATAAGTTGATGAAGGTAGCGGTGGAAAAAGCAAGTAAATTACTGGCTACGGAAAAAGGAGATCGTATTATTATTACTGGTGGTTATCCATTTAAATTGATCAAGTCTACCAACTTTATGAAGATAGAGGAATTATAAGAATAGGGGGTATACCTATGTATAAATTAGGAGATCAATTTGCCTTTGATTACGAAAAGGCAAAGATGAACGAAAAAAGTGTGATACAAGGGTTAAAATATCGCATTACAATTTTAACGGAACGTTTGATTCGCTTCGAATATAGTGAAGATGGCGTTTTTGAAGATCGTCCGACGGAACTTGTTTGGTATCGTAATTTTGAAAAGCCAGAATTCCGTGTCAAAGAAGATCGTAAGTATTTGGAAGTTACGACGAAGTATTTTAAACTCTTTTATTCGAAGGAACAACGCTTTCAGGCAAGTAAATTAAATCCTACGAAGAATTTGAAAGTCGAAGTAAATGGAACGGATCGCTATTGGTATTATGGACATCCTGAAGTTCGTAATTTAAAAGCTCCTGGTTATGCGTTCGATCAGAATAACGGCAAGCTTAGCATGGAAAAAGGATTATATTCTGTTGATGGTATTGTCAGTATTGATGATTCGAAAAGCAACATCATGGAACCAACTGGTGACATTATCAAACGCAGTGGGAAAGTAGTCGATTTATATTTGTTTGTTTATGCAAACGATTTCGACTTATGTTTAAAAGATTATTTTGCTCTAACCGGAAGTCCTGCTTTGATCCCACGATATGCACTTGGTAATTGGTGGAGTCGAAACGAATCTTATCATGATTTAGAGTTGAAGGCCTTGATGGATGATTTTGAACGTCACGATATTCCGCTTTCTGTATTGCTGTTGAATCCGGATTGGCACTTACGTAGTTATGGCGATAAAACCGATTTAAAGACAGGTTTCACTTGGAATAAAGAGTATTTCGAAGCACCTTACGAAATGATATCTTATCTTCATCAAAAGGGAATTCGTCTTGGTTTAAATATCAATCCAGAAGAGGGAATTTATCCTTATGAAGAATACTATGATAAGATGAAAGAATATCTACAGCCGGATGAAAAAGGAATTATTCCTTTCAATACGTATGATCCGAAATTCTTAGATGCATATTTAAAGTTGATGATTCATCCTTTGGATGCATTAGAAGTCGACTTTTTCTGGATCGATATCGAAGATAAGAAGAAAGTATATGATTTGTGGTATTTAGATCATTATCATTTCTATGATATGATGCGTAACTATAAAAGACGACCAATGGTTCTTTCTCGCAATGCGATGAAAGCTCCTCATCGTTATCCTGTTCTTTATTCGGGAAAAACAGTTGTCAGTTGGGATACCTTAAAATTAATTATGTTAAACAATGCTAATGCAGCTAATATGGGTGTTAGTTTTTGGTCTCATGATATTGGTGGTTATCACGAAGGTGTCGAAGATAATGAACTTTATATTCGTTTTGTTCAGTTAGGTGTTTTTAGTCCTATTTTAAAATTTGGTAGTGAAAAAGGAAAATACTATAAACGTGAACCATGGCGTTGGAGTGTGAAAACTTACGGAATCGTAAAAGATTATTTACAACTACGTCATCGTATGATTCCTTATTTATATGCGGAAGCTTATAAGTACTATAAAAATGGAACGCCTATTATGACACCTATTTATTATAAATTTCCGGAAATGTACGATGATGTGAACTATCGTAATGAATATTATTTTGGTAGTGAGCTCTTTGTAGCACCTATTATTAATAAGAAAGATTATGTCATGAATCGTGCGATTCACAAATTCTTTATTCCGGAAGGAACTTGGTACGATTTTGTGACTGGGAAGAAATTTCCTGGTGGAAAAAATTATGTTTCTTTCTTCAAGGATCAAGATTACCCAGTATTCGCTAAGTCAGGAGCTATCCTTCCATTTGGAAGAAATGAAAACTTGAATGATACGACACCACCTACGGATATGGAAATTCACATTTTCCCAGGAAGAAACAATACGTACTACCTTTATGAAGATGATGGGTTAAGTGATCTTTATAAAAAGGGATTTTATTTGCTATCTTCGATCGATTATAACTATTTACCAAATAATTACACAGTGATTATTCGTGCTTTAGAAGGAAAAAGTGGTATTGTTCCAGCTAGAAGAAACTATAAAATTCGTTTCCGTAATACGAAGAAAGCAAACGATGTAATTTGCTACGTAAATGATAATCAAGTAGAATCGAATTCTTATGTCGATGGTGCTGATTTCATCGTCGAAGTAAACGATGTTCCATCAATTGGCCAACTTACCATCAATTGTAAAGGAAAAGATATTGAAATTGATGCGGTTCGTTTGATAAACGATGAAATTGAATCGATTATTTCCGATCTGGAATTAGAGACTGAGATGAAAGAGAAAATCGATGCTATTATCTTTAGTGATCTTACGATTAAAAAGAAACGTATTGCGATTCGAAAACTAGGAAATCATGGTCTTGGACGAAAATTTGTTAAATTATTCTTAAAATTATTAGAATATATTAATGAAGTATAAAGACGAAGCGTATTTCTTCGTCTTTTTTCGAATATATTAAACTGTACTTTTGTATTTTCTCTTGACAATAATTGTCAAAAAAGGTACATTAAAAGTAAGAAAGGAGTGAAATGATGTTTTGCGGTGAATGTGGAACCAAAAACAAAAAAGGTAGTCTATTTTGTGCGGAATGTGGAGCTCGTTTAGAGGGATCCGAAGTAGAAGCGACGGAAGAAAAAGAAGAAGTAGAGGAAAGGAAAGAAAGTAAGCCTAAAAAGCCAATGTCAAAAAAACGGAAACTTGCCATTTTAGCGATTGTTTTAGTAGTTGCGATTTTAGGAATTGGATATAAACTTGGAAGTGATGCAACAAGTCCAAAGGCGATTGCTAAAAAATATATTACAGCTTTAGCAGATTCAGACTGGGATTATTTATATCAATATATTGGTATCGAAGGTGATAATACATTTGCTTCTAAGGACATTTTTAAAGATTTAATGTCTGAAAACAATGCAGGTACTGAAATTGCCAATTTCAAAATAAAAGATGTCACTTATAGCAGTGGAAATTTGAATGCCGAAGTCGACTTTGTATATACGACTAAAAATAACAGTTCTGAACAGAATGGAACCGTTTATCTAACCAAACAAAAAGATAAAAAGTATCTGTTCTTCGATGATTGGAAAATTTCTAACTTCAACAAATCATCGATGGTTGTGGAGGATTATGAGATTAAAGTGTTAAAAGATTCGGTTGTCACTTATGCAGGAGTCGAAGTTGATGCAAAATATAAAGATGCGAATAAGTCAAACGAACAATATGATGTTTATCTTTTGCCACAAGTATTCATGACGAGTACAACTTTAAAAGTAGTGCTTGCTAGTGGCCTAGAAGTAGAAGATACCGTTTCGCCAAGTTCTTACTATACAAGTTATACGTTGAGCTTTGATGAAGATAGTTTATCAGAAGCAGAAAAGACGAAGATTACAAATCAAGTAAAAGAAGATTTGACGTTACTTTATACGAAAGCGATTGCCAATACCCCTTTTGCCGATTTCCAAAGTGAATTTGCAAAAGATGGTCTTGATTTAACAGCTTTACAAAATGATTATCAAGAATTGGTCACGGATTTAGCGGATGCTTATAATGTGTTGACAAGTATTAATTTTACTGGTGCAGTAATCAATGATGTTGAACTTACATCAGCTGGTAATTTAGAAATCGATATGCGCGTTAATTATGATTATACGGTTTCTTATACAAGCTGGAATGATGAAGTATCAACCCATAGTGATTCGGATTACAATTATGTGACAGTAGTTCTTAATTATGATAATGGATCATACTATTTGGTAGGAGTAGATGATCTTATGACTTATTTTTCTAGATATTAAAAAGAGGAGTGAAAAAAATGGCAAAATTTTGTACAAAATGTGGGAAAGAATTAGTCGATGGAAAATGTCTTGACTGTGGAAAAGAAAGCCCCAAAAAAGAAGTAGTAGAAACAAAGAAAGGCTTTGATTTCAATGAATGTGTAAATAATTACATCGAAGCTTTAAAAGGAATGTTTACAAAACCGATCGATACGGTTAAAAAGTTTTCAAAAGCGAAATATTTTACACTAGGCATGATTGCTTTAATCATTAGTTGTATTGTAACAGGTATTTTCATTTATTGTTTGTTAAATGAAATAACAGGTTCTCTTGGCGTATTATCACTTGCAATCCCTACAGGAGATCTACCATTTATGCGTGTCTTCTTATATGGTGTATTATTCAGCGTTGTTCAATATGCAGTATTAGGATTTATGATCTATTTATTAGCTGCAAAACTATTTAAAGATAATATTGATATCAAATCATGTTTTGCTTTAGTAGGCGTATGTTCTATCTTTACGACTGTTACAACTTTAGTAGGATTAATTTGTATCTATTTATCTATGACTGTAATGTTGATTGTTCTTGTACTAGCAAGTCTTCTTAACTTATTATACTTATATCATGGACTTGTCGAAGTAACGAAAGTGGATAAGAATCGCATTGCTTATGTTTTAGTAGGAGCTCAAGCAGTTGCAAGCTTTATCGTTCTTTACGTTTTACCTAAATTACTATCTTAGTAAATATGGAAAAGGGATTGATTTCATCCCTTTTTTCGTTTATAATAGTAATAGTTTTTGAAAGGCAATGAAAAAGAGTAGTAGTTATTTTCTCGTTATTAGAGACAAAGTGGTTGGTGAAAACTTTGATCGAGGAGTAATGAACTCACTTTGGAGTCCTCGTACGAGCGTATATCTGCGTTAAAGATTTGAGAGCATAAGTATTATGAATTAAGGTGGTACCGCGAGATTTCGTCCTTAACTGATAATACTTTTTTTGTCAATGGAGGAATTATGGAAGAATTGGTTTTGTATGTATTATGTTTTTTATTGGTCTATTTGATTTATGTTTGTTTGATTGTTTTACGAAAGAAAAAATTAAACAAATATCGTACGAGTACGGAAGTACGTTACTTAGAAGGTAGGTATAAGATCGATGTCGATCGTATGAATTTAAAGAAATTGGCCAATACGATGGCATTAGCAAATGCTTTTATTATTGCAAATGTCGTAACGATTATCGGTTTTATCGATCATCTCATCTTAAAGTTATGCGTAGGTTTTGTCGTATTGATCCCGATGATTTTGATTGTCTATCATCTACTAGGAAAACACTATCAGAAGAAGTATGGAAAGAAGGATCGTACATAAAATGAAGTGGAGTGAAACAGGTCTTGTATTTACTAGCGAATGTGTTGATACTTTTGAAATTACCGCTCCAAAAGTAAAGAGATTATGGCGCGATACTGGAAAAGGAGTACCATCGAAAGAAGAAATCGCGAATTATTTACGAAAGAATGCATCACATGAAGAAATTTTTCGCTTTTTCTGTAATTATTATAAAATTCCTTATCAGTCGAGAGAAGAGTTTGGTAATCATGGACAATATATGTTTTATTTAGCTTATCAATTGATTCAAAGAGGAATTTTAGTGGCAGAAAAAGTACCTGATGTATATCAAGGATTTTTCTATGTTCCAGATCGATTAAGTTCGATCGATGAAAATCTTGCCCGCCAAATTTATCCTTATTTAGAAATTTTCGAAAAATTTTCTAAATTTACGATCGTTTCGTTTAAAGGAGAGGAAGCAATCAAACAGGGACAATATCAAAAACATTCTTTTGAAGAATTGACAAAGATGATTAGAAGAAAAGCTGAGATCGAAGAAGAGGAAGAATTTAAGTTTTATAGATAGGAGAAAGAATTATGTATAATGAATATAATTTTACAGAAATAGAAAAAAAATGGCAAAAATATTGGGAAGAACATCATACGTTTCAAGCATCGAATGATAGCAAGAAAGAAAAGTTCTATTATTTAGTAGAATTTCCATATCCAAGTGGAGCAGGTCTTCATGTTGGACATGTAAGAAGTTATACGGCTTTGGATGCGATGGCACGTAAGAAGAGAATGATGGGATACAATGTGCTTTATCCAATGGGATGGGATGCTTTTGGACTTCCTGCTGAACAGTATGCGATCAAGCATCATATTCATCCGAGTGAAGCAGTGAAAGAAAATATCCAGGTATTTAAAAAACAAATTCAAGATTTAGGAATTTCGTTTGATTGGAGTCGCGAATTTGCAACGACGGATCCAGAGTATTATAAATGGACGCAGTGGCAATTTCTACAGTTTGTAAAACACGGTATGGCTTATAAGGCAAAAGCTGAAATCAACTGGTGTCCAAATTGTAAGATTGGTTTAGCGAACGAAGAAGCTGCTGGAGGCGTATGTGAACGTTGCGGTGGACCAATTGAGAAGAAGGAAAAAGAACAATGGATGTTGCGTATGAGTGACTATGCAGAAAAATTATTAGCTGGTCTTGATGATACAGAGTTTTTGGATCGCATTAAAATTGCTCAGATCAATTGGATTGGGAAAAGTGTTGGTGCTGAAGTCAACTTTAAATTGAAAGATACTGATGATGTTCTTACGGTGTTTACAACGAGATGTGATACTTTATATGGAGTAACATTTATGGTTGTTTCACCAGAACATCCTTATTTAGAAAAATATAAAGATCGTATTTCTAATTATGAAGAAGTGAAGAAATATCGTGATCTTGCCCATCGTAAATCAGAAATCGAAAGAACGGATATGACGAAGGAAAAGACAGGAGTACGTCTAGAAGGTTTAATGGCGATTAATCCTGTGAGCGGTGAGGAAATACAGATATGGGTGAGTGATTATGTTCTCATGAATTATGGAACAGGTGCGATCATGGCCGTACCTGCTCATGATGAGCGTGACTATGCATTTGCTCGTAAATTTGATATTCCTATCGTCGAAGTTATCAAAGGTGGAGATGTTTCAAAAGAAGCTTATACTGGTGATGGCGAAATGGTAAATTCAGGGATTTTAAATGGAATGACCAATAAGAAAGAATCGATCGAAAAGATGCTTATCTTTCTTGAAGAAAAAGGAATTGGTCATAGAAAGGTTAATTATCGTCTTCAAGATTGGGTTTTCTCACGTCAGCGTTTCTGGGGAGAACCAATCCCTATGATTTACTGTGAAGAATGTGGTTGGGTACCGGTTCCAGAAGCAGATTTACCAGTTTTACTTCCTGATGTCGCATCTTATGAACCGACTGATAATGGAGAAAGTCCACTTGCGAAAATCGATGAATTTGTTTCTACAACCTGTCCAAAATGTGGAAGGCCAGCTCGTCGTGAGACCGATACGATGCCAAACTGGGCTGGATCAAGTTGGTATTACCTTCGTTATATGGATCCACATAATAAGGATATTTTCGCTAGTGAAGATGCAATGAAGTATTGGGGAGTGGTTGATTATTATAATGGTGGTATGGAACATGCGACGCGTCATTTGCTATATGCTAGATTCTGGCATCGTTTCTTGTACGATCAAGGATTAGTACCTTTTCCTGAACCATTTAAAAAACGCGTTGCTCATGGCATGATCTTAGGAGAAAATGGCGAAAAAATGAGTAAGAGTAAAGGAAATGTTGTGAATCCTGATGATATGGTACGTGAATATGGTGCGGATGCGCTTCGTACTTATGAAATGTTTATAGGCGATTATGCTTCTGCTGCTGCTTGGAGTGAAAACGGTCTAAAAGGATGCAAACGTTTCTTGGATCGTGTGTACCGCATGAAAGATCATCTGAATGAATCAGAAGAATATACACCATCTTTAGAGATTGCCATCAATCAAACAATAAAAAAAGTCGATGAAGATTTGGATAATATGAAATATAATACCGCTGTATCAGCACTTATGATTTTACTCAATGAGTTTGATGCAAAAGAGACCATTTCTCGTAAGGATTATCATACCTTCTTGTTACTTCTAAATCCTATTGCGCCACATCTTACAGAAGAAATAAATGCTTTATGTGGCTTTGGAGCACCACTTTGTGAATCTAGTTGGCCTACTTATGATGAAACAAAATTGGAAAATAACACGTTCCAATTGGTTGTTCAAGTCAATGGAAAAGTAAGAGGAAAAATCGATGCTCACTCTAATACGACGAAAGAAGAGATGATTACGCTGGCAAAAAATATTGAAAATGTTCAGAAATTTATCAAAGGAAAAGAGATTATAAAAGAGATCGTCGTTCCTAAAAAGTTAGTAAATATTGTCGTCAAAGATTAAATTTGATACTTGTAGAAACTGCTATTATTTGTTAAAATGAAACTAAAGAGAATCACAAATAATATGTGGTGTGCATAAGAGAAAGGGATTGTGTACCTTTCTCTTTTTGGTTCATTCTCGATAAGAAAATAATTTAAAATAAAGGTTTAGATAGTAAGAAAAAGAAACTAATAGAAGTAGGTGAAAGAATATGAAAAAACGAGGATTTACACTGGTAGAGTTATTAGCCGTAATCGTTATTTTAGGAATATTAGGATTGATCATTGTACCAACGGTCGATCGTTCTATCAAAGACTTTAGAGCGGAAGCTTACGAAGATCAATTAAATAATATCATTTTGGCAGCAAGAAGTTGGGGGGCGGATCATCCTTTGGAATTACCTTTGAATGATGGAGACATCATTACGATTACTTTAGGAAGTTTAAAAAATGGTGGATATGTAGATGTAGATATTAAGAATCCAACGACCAATCAATTGTTTCCTGACGATATGTTGATCGAAATCGAACGAAAAGGAAACAATTATGAATATCGTATTGTAGAAGGTAGTGGTGGTTCAGGTGGAGATGATGTGATTGGGGTACCAACACTTATCTTAAAAGGAAGTGCTACTCTCTATGTAGAAGTAGGAGGAACCTATCAAGAACCTGGATATACGGCTCAAACATACAATGGAAATGCAATTCCAAATGATCGTGTCACGGTGACCATACGTTTGAATGGTACGGAAGTATCGAATGTTGATACAACGCAGATAAGTACCTATGAAATTGAATACTCCGTAACAGATCAAGGATATACGACAACCATCACTAGAGAAGTGATTGTAAGAGATACAACTGCACCAATCATTACCGTTGATGGACATACGAGTAATTATACGATCAGCCATGGACCAAGAAGTAGCTTTACGATACCAAATGGAACTGCTACCGACAATAGTAGAGAAGATATTGCGGTTACCAAGAGTGGTAATGTGACACCAACTGTTGTGGGAACTTATCCTATAACTTATACAGCAAAAGATTCGTCAGGGAACACGGCAACATTAGTATTAACAGTTACGATCGTATCACCAACTTATAGTGATTGGTTAACGGAAAGCGAGTTAGTAAGTGCCGGACATAGTACCACGGAATTTGGAATTGATAAGAAAACACAATATCGTCTTACCTATACGACTACGACGAGAACGACGAAGACAGGAAGTCTATGGTCTACTACTTATCAACCAACAGAAATTGTATGGCAACTTGCTTTGGATACAGGAACGCAAACGGCTATATATCCAAGAACGATTCGATGGCGTGTTAAAACTGTTTCTCAAGATAGTGAAGATGGAAAAAGAGTGGATGCTACAAACACATTAAAAGTACAAGGAACTGATGGTACAGTGAAATCTTTCACACAAACATATAACTTTGTGCAAAATGCGGGTTTTGATCTTACTTGGACGGCAACATTAGATGGTACTTTTGAAGCAAATCGAATTTATCTTGAGTCATTTTGGTGGAAATATAATAAAAATTCTATGGCTTCTGTAGTGGTAACGAGTTGGGATGAAGTAACAACGACAACAGGTGTAACAGATTGGCAAGATAGTAATACAACGTCAGAGGGAACGGTTACGGAAACGGAGACAAGAACTGTATATCGTTATCAGACGAATTAAAGAAAATGTCAAATAAAAGTGTAAAATACGATTTAAAAAAATCGTATTTTTTCTTATTTTTCTTGTATTTTCTTGTTATTCATAAAGGATTAAGTATTTTCTTTTGATAGGAAAACCTGTATAATAAAAGTAGAATGGAGTGAGAACATGATGCTAGGAACCAAGATACCAGGAATGAAAAAATTAACCAATACCAAAAAAATTGGTATTTATAATAAACCAAAATATGTTTACATACCTCTAATTAGTCAAAATGATACAAATATAACCGTCATTGCTAAAAAGGGAGATTACGTATATAAAGGAAGTGTGATTGGCAAACGAAAAGGAAACTTACGTATTCCCATTCATTCGAGTGTAAGTGGGACTGTCGTCGGTTTTGAAGAGCGTCCCTATCTAAATGGTAGTGTCGTAAAATGTGCCAAGATTGAAAACGATTTTAAAGAAAAAGAAGAAGTGAAAAAAGAACCACACAAGACACTCAATCATTATACTAAAAAACAATTTATTAATTTGATAAAAGAGTGTGGAATCGTTGGATTAGGAGGAGCCGGCTTCCCTACTTATGTCAAGTATGATACGGATAAGCCAATTAAGACACTGCTCATCAATGCAGTCGAATGTGAACCTTATATTACCGCTGATTATGCGTTGATGATGGAAAAATGTGAAGAAATATTGGAAACAATTGATGCGATACTAGAAATTTGTCATATTGAAGAAGGAATTATTGCGGTCAAAAAGAATAATACTTCGTTAATTAAACTGATCAATAGTTTCATCGGAACGTATTTAAAAATTAAATTGGTGGAAGTACCGAATCAATATCCGATGGGATGGGAACGCAATCTAATTAAACAAGTAAAGCATGTTACGTATCAAAGTCTTCCCATTGAAAAAGGTATCGTCGTCAATAATGTATCGACCATTTATGCGATTTATGAGGCATTAAAATATGAGCGACCTTTAACGGAACGTGTGGTTACGTTTACTGGCGAAATGTTAAAAGAACCGAAGAATGTGTTGGTGAAACTAGGAACGCCTGCACATGAAGTAATCGAGTCATTAGGAGGATATAAGCGTAATAAAAATATTCGTTTTGTTGCAGGAGGCCCTATGATGGGAGTGGCAGAGCCGAATGATGATTTGATCGTGACATCGAATTTAAATTGTGTCTTAGTATTAAAAGAAGGAAAAGAGAGTTTACCAAGTGAATGTTTACGATGTGGGAAATGTGTCAGTGTATGCCCTGCTAAACTATCACCTGTTTTAATCAAAGATTATTTAAAAAAACCGGAACGTTTGAAAGAATTAGAACCAAATCGTTGTATCGAGTGTGGACTTTGTACTTATATTTGTCCATCTAAAATACTCGTTCGTGAATTTGTAAAAGAAGCAAAAAAGAAAAGTAGGGAGGGATAAGATGAAAGAGTTTCATGTGAGTAAAGGCACCCATATCAGAAGCAATAATAAAACAAGTCGTATGATGTTTCACTTGTTGATTGCCTTGATCCCAATCATTATTTTTGCTTGGTATAAGAACGGCCTACAACCATTTTTAAATGGGGATGCAACCTTTTATGGAATGATCTTTCCGTTACTTTTTGTTGGTGTAGCTACCTTGACTACCTTTATCGTGGAATTGTTATATGGTATTCTTTTCAAGAAAAAAAGAGGAATTGATATCCTAAAGTATCCGATTGAAACCTATAGCTTCTTTCCAGGCTTGTTTTTAGGGTTAATTCTTCCAATCAATACCTCGTTTCCTATTTTGATATTAGGTGCGATGTTCGCAACGATTGTTGGAAAGTTAGTATTTGGAGGATTTGGACATAATATTTTTAATCCTGCTTTACTAGGAAGATTATTTGTGATTGCTACCTATGGAATTGTCATTGGAGAAGTGGGGGGTTACTTAAATCCTAGTGAATTAGATGCTGTCACGACAGCGACACCCCTTACCAATGCCTCTTTAGTAAATGGAATTGGTACTTATCAAACATTAGTAGAACCTTATGGTAGTTTGTGGAACTTTTTCTTTGGAACCATTCCTGGTGCGGTAGGAGAGACAAGTGCTTTTTTATGTATTCTTGCCTTTCTATATTTGACATTTCAAAAAGTGATCAAATGGAAAATTCCTGTTGTCTATATCTTGACGGTTTTCTTTATGACCTTTTTGATTGGAAATTATCACGATTTAGGAATTTGGTATCCACTGTTTGAAATATTATCAGGAGGATTAATGTTTGGAGCGGTCTTTATGGCAACCGATCCTGTAACGAGTCCAACTACTCCAGTAGGACAGATATTATATGGTTTATTTTTAGGAATTCTAACGGTTGTATTCCGTTATTTGACACCACTGCCAGAAGGTGTTTTGACTAGTATTTTAACGATGAACTTATTTGTTTTCATCTTAGATCGTATCGGATCGAAAGCTCGTTTTAACTTTGTAAAGTCGGTGATCCCATTCTTGATTGCTTGGGTATTGATTTTAGGATTAGGTGTATGGATTGGAAGTTCTCATTCTCTTCCAGAAGAAGGAACAGATCCAAATTATACGATCGAAAGTAAGCAAGTAGATGGAGATACGGTCACTTATATCGTAACCGAAAAAGGTTACGTAGGACCAATCAGAGCGCAAATTATTTTAGAGCATGGAACGATTCGTTCTATTGAAGTGTTATCACAAAGTGAATCTTTCTATTCACGAATCGAAAGTGCAGATTATATCGATCGTTTGATCGAAAATCAAAATAATTTAGAAGAGTATGATACCGTAAGTGGAGCGACCGTCACTTCGACAGCTCTGAAGAAAATGGTAATCAACACATTAAATGATTATCAAGTAAATGGAAAAGAAGAAGTAGAAGGAGAGGAAGAGACAGTCGAACCAGATTTCGAAGTGTTAGAAAAAACTTCATCTGGTACGACGACAACTTATATCGTAACCCAAAAGAGTTTTGGTGGAAAAACGAAAGCAGAAATTGTTTTTGAAGAAGGACAAGTATCTTCGATCGAAATATTAGAAGCACCTGATACTTATCAGAATACGGTAATAGATGCCGGTTATTTAGAAGAATTGATCAATGCTTCTGATTTGGACGATGTAGATGCCGTAAGTGGGGCTACCATTACTTCCGGAGCATGGAAGGAAATGCTTGCATCTACGATCGAAGATTATGAAGGAGGAGCAGATGAAGAATAAGAAGTTACAAGGTATTCTTGTATTAACCCTTACCGCATTTATCTGCTCTTTTCTTATTTATTTTGTTCGTGTGATAACTGGTTAGGAGGAAAAATGAAAACAATTATCAATGGTATTACAAAAGAAAATGCGATTTTTGTATTGATGTTAGGTTTATGTTCCGCTTTAGCAGTAACAACCACTTTTGAAAGTGCTTATGTAATGGGAATCTGTGTGTTAATCGTCCTTTTAGGTTCTTCTTTTCTAATTTCTTTATTATCAAAATGGATTCCCGATCATGTTCAAATCCCAGTATATATTTTAATCATAGGAACATTTGTGACGATTCTCGAGATTTTTCTTGAGTCCTATGTTCCTAAACTACACGATGTCTTAGGTATTTATTTACCATTAATCGTCGTTAACTGTATTGTTTTAGGAAGAAGTTTGTCCGTTTACTCCAAAGAAACGTTAGGAAAAAGTTTACTGGATGCTTTGGGTATCGGGCTTGGATATCTATTTGCTCTCATGGTGATTGCTTTTTTCAGAGAAATATTGGGGACGAATACATTAACGCTTATGGATCATATTTCTTCTTTGACAGGATATCGTGCAGTTTATCATATTCCAAATAATAGTATCTTACCAATTTCGATATTGAAAGAACCTGCTGGTGCCTTTCTAACTTTAGGTTTACTTATGGGTTTTTTCAATTTACTTCGAGCACATAAGAAAGGACGTGTTTAAATGAGTTTAGCGAGTCTTTTCGTGATGAGTGCTTTGACTAGTAATATTGTCTTGACAAAATTTCTAGGTATTTGTCCTTTGATGGGAACGAGTGGTTCAACCAAGAAAGCATTTGGTATGGGAGTATCCGTAACGTTAGTTGTTACATTATCGAGTATCATTACTTACTTTCTTTATCATTATGTATTAGTACCAAGTAATAGTACTTATTTAGAAACATTGGTATTCATTTTAGTGATTGCTTGTTTCGTGCAGATTTTAAAACTTTGTGTCAAACGTTTCTTTCCTAGTCTCCATAAATCATTAGGTATTTATCTACCTCTTATTACTACTAATTGCGCAGTATTGGGAATCATGTTACTCAATATTTCCAATGAGTATACCTTACTAGAGACGATTGTCTCTAGTATTGGAAGTAGTGTTGGCTTTACGCTTGTAATCTATGTATTTTCCAGTATTCGTGAATATTTGGATACAAGAAAAGTTCCTAATTGTATGAAAGGATACCCGATTGCTTTTATTGTAGCTGCCATTATGGCTCTATTATTTGCTAGGTATGTGGGAATATGATAGGTTTTTTACTATTGATAGGTTTATTTGTGTTACTGATCTTGTTATCCAGAAAAACGTCATCACATTGTCATGACTGTCCAATGAATCGGAGGTGTCATAAATGAATGGAGTATGGATTGTGACGGGAATTGCTTTTGCTTTCAGTGTTCTACTAACTATTTTAACCACTCTTTTTAGTAAAAAAGAAATAGAGGAAGAAGATATCATCAAGCATCTTCCTGGCTATAATTGTGGCGTTTGTGGATTTGGAAGCTGTTCTGGTATGGCGAAAGCAATTTTAGAGGATCCTAGGAATTATGAAAAATGTAGACCGATGAGGAAGAAAGAAAAGGAAGCTTTTCAAAAATATTTGGAAGAAAAAGGATTATGGAAATAGAGGTGTAAAAAATGTTAGAATTAGCAAAATTAGACGATCTTGATGAAATTATGATCGATATTGATGAGGTTAAAAAATTGTTTCAAGCTAGGGGGCTTAGAACTTGGCCAGAAAATTACCCTAGCATTGAAATGGTAATGCGTGATATTCAAGAAGAACGTATTTATATATGGAGAGAAAATAATCGCATTGTAGGTTCTTTTATGTTTGCCACAAACACTAACGATCCACACTATTACGAAGTAGATTTTCATTATACGGATGATCCTAATTATGGACTTATTCATCGTATGAATGTAATACCTGAATATCAAAAAAGGAGAATTGAATATGACATGTTAGAAGGTATTGAAAAAGTGGCCATTGATAGACATATTAGTTATCTTAGAACAGCGATCACGAGTGATAATAAAATGATGTCTAAAATATTAGAAAATTTAGGTTATCAAAAAACGGGAGAAGTTTCTAGTATCGATAATATAATACGTTGTGGATATGAAAAAAAGCTTGTCAGAGAATGAAAGGTTTGCTATAATCAAAATGTAAAGAAATAGTAATATAGTGTGCGAAGGCAAGAAAAATAAAGGGAAAATTTGGTTGCGATACGCACACTGGGGGGGGGGTATTATATACCTCTCTTTTTTTTTGATGAAGAAAAGTAAAAATAGGAGTGAAAAAACATGAATCCAGAACAAAATCATTTTAATAATTCTAATCAAGTAGGGAATACCAATATTCCAAACAATCAAGTATTGACCAACAATAGAAATTTAAATAATTCGATCAATCAAAATGAGATGAATCCATCTTTCGCATCTGATTCAATGCTTACACCAACAGATGGAGGAAACACGGATTCTGCATTAGAAAATCATATGATAAATAACTCATCAAGTTCTAATTTGACGAATCAATCTAATCGGTTTATTCCATCATCGATGAACGAATCAGAAATCGATCATCAAGCAGCGTTAAATTGGGAAAATGTTTCAATGCCAAAGAATTTTTCATCATTTGGAAATATTCCACCATCGACGAATGAACAAAAAAGGGATGTTCATATAAATAATCAACCTAATCCAGTTCCTAATGTTGATTTAATGACATCGCCAAATAGAGAGGGAGACTTTGAAAGACAATCAGGTAATGTGATCAATGATCAAGAACTTTTAAAAGCATTTATTGGATTTAACTATGAAAAGATTACGACAAGAGCTTTTAATTGGAGTGGTTTTTTCTTTACGTATAGTTATGTTTTATACCGTAAAATGTTTCTATATTGGCTTTTGTTACAACTTTTCGATCTGATCTTATTGAATAATATTATAGCAACGTTGATTATTGGTGTCATTTTTGGATTTGCCGTTAACCCAGTCTATCTTGCTTTTGCCAAGCGAAAAATTAAGGAAATAAAAGCAAAGAATCCAAATAAAAGCATGGGAGAATTAAAAACGATATGTGCTATCAAAGGTGGAACAAGTATAGGAGTGGTTCTTTTACTTATCATTTCACGAGTCTTCATTATAATTGGCATCCTATACATTATGGCATCGGCATTAACGTAAATATCATCATTCAAATTAACGAATATTGAATAATAATAAAAAAATTGTGTTTTGACACAATTTTTTTGATACCAACTATGCTTCGATCTTATTAACTTTGTTTAATGTTCTAAGTTCTCTAGCACTGATTCTAACTTGTTTTCCATTATCTAATGTGATTTTTTGTAAATTTGGTTTTTGAGCATGTCTTGTAGCGTTGCAAGCATGACTTCTTCTATTTCCAAATAATGGAGTTTTGTTTGTTACTTTTTTTGCCATATTGTGTTTCCTCCTTTAAGATTTCGTTTTTTTCTTTGCCTTTTAACTTTATCATATTCTCGTTTGTAAGTCAATATTAATCATATAATTCATTTTTAAGTAATTCAATGTTATTGTTCATGAGTGAGAGGTAATCTTGATTGCTATTTCTTTCTTCATCTGTCAAATTGGAAAGAGAGTGAAGGGTAATAAGTTCTACATCTGTTTTTTCTTGAATTTCTTTTATTGTATCATTTATTTCTTCGTTTTGGAGAGTAAAGATATAACTATTTTCACCACTATTGATAAGTGCCGTAACATCAGCAATTTTCTTTTCTGTTAAATCTTCATTCTCTTCAAGAGAAATAACGGAAAAACCATATTTTTCTAAGAATTTGAAAACATCGTTCGATACGATCAACGTTTTATTATCGCTACTATCCATCATCAATTTTATTTTAGCGTCGAGATTCGATACTTCGATTTTTAACTGTTCGTATTGCTCTTCAATATCGTTTTTTAAATAATGATTATTGATATATTCTTCTAGACCATCACGAACATTTTGAGCCAACATTAGAAAGTTCGATGGATCTAACCATAATTCTTCGATGCCATAACTATATTCCATAGTAAGTGATGTATCGATAATACGAAGATTTTTATTATGATTGAACATGGGAATGACATAGTCTTTTTCCGAACTTAATCCATTAAATACAAATAAGCTAGCCTTACTGTAGTCTAAGATCTGTTTATCTGTGAGGGTATAATCATTGATATTGACACCATCTGGATAAATGCTATAGACAGTACTATGAGTACCATACAAGCGTTCGACGATATATTCGATTGGATAAGCCGTCGCATAAATATCAATATCCTCTAAATTATCTCTTTTAAAACATCCAGTCGCATAAAAAGAAAGGATCATCATCATTAATAATATCGTTATTTTTTTCATTTTTTTTCTCCTTTTTTTGGTACGGGATCATATCCATAAGTTCCCCATGGATTACATTTTAAAATACGTTTGATTGCTAAGAAAGAACCCTTCAAACTGCCATATTCCTCGATTGCTTCAATGGCATAGTTGGAACAAGTCGGAATGTGTCTACAAGCTGAATGCCATGGTCCCGGAATTTTTTGATATAACTTGATACCTTTTATTAATATCTGTTTCATGATTCTATTATACTAGAAGAGGTGATAAAAGTAAAGAAAGAGAAAATTGAAAAGATAGGATAACCATGTTATAATGAAACTGTGATGTGTATGTGGAAGTTAAAAGAAATAGGGAAAACGGTTATTTTTTTTGGGAATGATTATTCTATTATGTTTTATCGCAAGCTTTATAAAAGTATGTTCTCATGAATTACCATGGAGCCATTTATTGGAAGAAACAGGGCTATACTTTCTTTATACGATAGGATATGGTTCTTTGGAACAGGATACTGTACTTCAACAAGTATTCGCCATGATTGGCATCATTTCTTTAAGTTTAATGGGAACTTTTTTAACGATTAATTTGTTTTGGCGTATCGATGATGTCAAAATACGACCTACCATCGAGTGGAAAAAAGAAAAAGAGCATTCTTATTTAACGTTTGAAATTCAAAATAAAGGAAGAAGTATTTGTGATTTAAAAGCAACGCTTATGACTTATGATGCTAGTGGTAATTTAATCGCTCAGAATTTAGAAGAATATACGTATCCTCTGTTAGTACATGGTGCCAAATGGATAATGACGATGAATTTAAAAGAAACGTTTTGGTATCAAACGTTAAAAACGATGTTAGAAAATGATCAAGTTTCTCTTTATATGACGTTTTCTTTAGTCGATGTTAAAACAGGACAAAGTAGTATCAAAGTCGTCTCTTGGAAAGCGAAAGACCTCGTTTCTGATGAATTAGAAACATTAACTTTAAATATCAAAAATCCGATTATCCATTTACCACTTGAAAAGCTACAAGTAGTTGGTTACCAAAGTGTCGTACAAAAGTTAGATGATGCCGGAATGTCTTATGAATTTAGTAAGAAAAAAGATAGTTTTGCCATGCTTTATTTTTCTTATCATGACGAGAAGGAAAATTGGAATCGCTATGACGCTAATAAGACGAATTTTTGTTTTGAAATTGATAGTATGAAAGAAGCAATTGTTACCATCGAATTAAAAGGAAATGGAACGATTTTAAAAAAGAATATCAGCTAAAACCAAACGATAATTTCTTTTCCTTATCTTTGTCTTTGGTGACGAGTACATTACTAGATAGTCTCGAAGAAGTTTGTTTTACTTTTTTTGCTTCCGAAAAGGGAAAAAATGAAATTCATATCAAAAAAGCTTATTTAGAACAATTTTAAACAATTCTATTATTGGCAAGAAGAAAGAAATCATGTTATAATCAGAAAGGTGAGAATATGAAATTGTTAGAAGATTTACAAATAGAGACGAAACAAGAAAAACTCTATCAGACGGCTTTAACACATACGAGTTATGCGAATGAAGAGAATGTGACAAGTTATGAACGGTTAGAATATTTAGGAGATGCGGTTCTAGAGTTGATTATGACGGAATATCTTTATAAAAATACGGAATTAGCAGAAGGAGAAATGACGAAAACGCGTGCTCACTATGTGTGTGAAGAAGCCCTTTATGAGTATTCTCAGTATTTGCACTTAAATGATTATGTACGTTTAGGTAAAGGAGAAGCTGAAAATGGTGGAAAGTATCGAAAAGCGATTGTTGCCGATATTTTCGAGTCTTTCCTAGGCGCTATGTATCTTGATAAAGGAATGGATGAAGTGAAAAGATTTTTCTACAAGCATATTATTCCTCTGATTGAGAATCATCAATTGGATTATATTCGTGATTATAAATCGGTGTTACAAGAACTTGTTCAGACAGATAAACGTAGTTTAGAATATGTTTTATTAGAGGAAGAGGGACCTGCTCATAATAAAACGTTTACCGTTATTGTCAAAATCGATGATATTATTTATGGCAAGGGAATTGCCCATAGTAAAAAAGAGGCAGAACAAGAGGCTGCCAAAGATGCACTTAAAAAAAGTGTGAGCGGAAGCTTTGAAAGTGTCGAAAAAGACTTGAAATAGATAGGAAAATACAGTAAAATAGGATAGTCAGAAAAGAAAGAGATGAAAAAATGGGAAGAGCATATGAAGTAAGAAAAGCAAGTATTCAAAAAACGGGAGCAGCAAAATCGAAGTTGTATTCGATGTATGCAAGAGAAATTTATCAAGCTGCTAAGAACGGTGGGATTGAATTAGAAGCCAATGCTACTTTGAAACGTTTAGTAGAAAAAGCGAAAAAAGAACAAGTGCCAGCAGATATTATCAAACGTGCGATCGATAAAGTAAATAGTGGAGCTGATGAATCTTATGATTCTGTTCGTTATGAACTTTTTGGACCTGCTGGATCTACGGTGATCGTCGATTGTTTGACAGATAATGTCAATCGTTCTGTAAGTGCGGTACGTACTGCCGTTAATAAATGCCATGTTAAAATGGGAGCGATTGGTAGCGTCGCATACATGTATGATAATTTATGTGTCGTTGGTTTTAAAGGATTAGATGAAGAGGCAACTTTGGAAGCCTTAATTAATGCTGGGTTAGATGTTGATGATATCGAAATGCATGATGGAGAAACGATTATTTATGGATCTCCAAGTGATTTATATGATATTAAGAATGCGATTCAAGCAGTCCTTCCAAATGTTGAATTTGATACGGATGAAATTGTGATGATTCCAAAAGATAAAATTACATTGACTGGAGAAGATTTAGAAATCTTCAATCGTTTGCTTACCTTATTAGAAGATATCGAAGATGTACAAACGGTTTATCACAATGTAGCATTATAAAGTAGTAAGTGAAAAGTATTTTTGTTTTAGAAAAGAAAAAACATATAGGTTTCGCTATATGTTTTCTTTTTTCGACTTTTCTCGACAGAATGTTAGAATATAATCATCATAAGTTCCCGTTATTTTCCACTTGAAAAAATAAACGAAATACGTTATACTAAAGACAAATAAGACATAATGGGTTATGAAGCGTGTTGCGATACTTCTGTCATGCAAAACAATTGATCAACATTGACACCTAGTGCTTTGGATATTTTCAAAATGACGGTAAGAGAAACATTCTTGTATTCTTTTCCCGATTCTATTTGTTTGATATACGAAGTACTCAGGTCGCAAAGTTCCGCAAGTTCTTCTTGCGTCATATTAATTTTCTTGCGATAATGACGAATATTATTGCTGAAAATATTATATTGAGTTGCGATTTCTTTATTACTGATCATAGTTGCACCCCTTTATGGAATATTTTTCCAAAATTCTAACAGTTTTATTTTCTCATATTTCTGTTAGAAACACAGTACACCGATAGTGGACTATTTATGCTATAATGAGATTAGAAAAGAGGATTTTTATGTATCGAAAATTAAAAGAACTGCGTAAAAAAAAGAAGCTAACAACGATGGATATGGCTGAAAAACTAGAAATTAGTAAACCATTTTATTGTCAACTTGAAAATCAAACAAGAAGATTATCTTATGATATGGCGGTTAAAATTGCAGGTGTTTTTGGTATGAAACCAGATAGTGTTTTTTATCATGATCACACGAATAGGGAAAATGAGGAAAATTAACATTTTCTCTTTTTTAATAACGGAATTTGTGATACACTAAAATTAGTTTATCAGTAGGGGGATGATGATATGATCAAGAAGAATGTTCTACCAGCCGATACTTTTGTCGTCATCAATAAAACCGTGCTGAATGATCAAGATCGCAAATTATTAGTCATGCTTTATCAACCAATTATTGGACAAGTTGCGATCAGTCTTTATTTTTCTCTTTGGTCCTATTTAGATAAAAATGAATTGTTCTCGAAAGAATGGACACATCATCATTTAATGACGAATATGAGAATGAAATTATCAGAGATTATTGAGGCAAGAGAAAAATTAGAAGCGATTGGATTATTAAAATCTTATTTTAAGACAAATCATATTAATCATTATGCTTATTTGTTATATTCACCAATGCCAGCAAGTGAGTTTTTTAAAAATCCCATTTTGAGTACGTCACTATATAATAATGTAGGAGATACTGAATACAATAAAACGGTCGAATATTTTCGTATGCCTTCTTTAAATCTAAAGGATTATGAAGAGGTCACTTGTCATTTTGATGAAGTGTTCGAAGCCATTCCTACATCATCTTTGGAACATTTAGTAGGAGATATCAAAAGGAGAAATCACAATCCTATCGAATTGTTGTCAAAAATTGATATTGACAATGTTTTTTCCTTGATTCCTGATGAACTATTAAATCGGAAAAGTATTACCAAAGAAACGAAAGATCTAATTTATAAAATTAGTTTTGTCTATAACTTGAGTGAGGATGAGACAAGTGAATTAGTTCGAAATTCGATCAATGAAAAGAAGATGATCGATAAAGATCGTTTACGTAATAACAGTCGAAAATATTATCAATTTGAACATAGTGGTAAATTGCCAAGTCTTGTCTATCGTAATCAACCAGAATATTTAAGAAAGCCAGTGGGTGATACTTCGCCAAGAGCCAAGCTGATTTATCAATTTGAAACGACAAGTCCCTATGATTTCTTATGTCGCAAGAATAAACATAATACTCTTTCCAAGAGTGAACGTGATATTTTGAGCTATCTTGCTCTTGATTTGAACATGAAGCCAGGAGTGATGAATGTTCTTCTTGATTATGTGTTAAAAATCAATGATAATAAATTGAATCGTTCATTTGTCGAAAGTATTGCTGGGCAATGGATGCGAAGTAATGTTCAGACGGTCGAGGAAGCGATGATGCTCGCCGAGAAAGAGTATCAAAAACGCAATCGATTAGTGACAAAGAAGAAGAATGTGGTTGCGAAACCAGATTGGTTTGACAAAACAATCGAAAAACAGGAAGCATCGATCGATGAACAGAAAGAAATGGAAGAACTGTTAAAAGAATTTCAGTAAGTAGGTGAGTTATGAAAACATTAGAAGAAATCAATCATTATCACGTAAACAAAAATCATCTGGCAAAAGAATACCTAGATGCATTAAAAGATCCTACTTTTAAAGAATTGACGGAAATTTTGAACCTACCAGATGAAATTTTGATGAAATATACTTCGATGTTACAAGATAGTGCTATCGAATATGAACATTGTAAAAATTGTAAAAATATTTTGGCTTGCAAAAATAAATTGACAGGATTTTGTTATCTTCCTCATGTTTCCAATGATGGATTGATTTTTGGCTATCAAGCTTGTAAATTTCAAAAGAAAAAGCAAAAAGAAAGCGCCTATTTAAACAATATTTATCTATTCGATGTTCCAAACGAAATAAAAGAAGCCAAAATGTCGGACATTTATAAAGATGATAAAAGTCGTTTTAAAGCGATTAAATGGCTTACGACCTTTATCAAAAATTATCCTGATGTTTCCAAGGGATTATATTTATATGGAAACTTCGGATGTGGAAAAACGTATTTAATTGCAGCTACTTTTCACGAGTTAGCCAAAAAAGGCGTGAAGAGTGCGATCGTGTTTTGGCCAGAGTATTTACGCGACTTAAAAGCTTCCTTTGCGACTGATTTTAGTGAAAAATTTGAACGATTAAAAAAGATACCGTTACTTTTGATCGATGATATTGGAGCAGAGAATACAACGGTGTGGAGTAGAGATGAAATCTTTTGCCCACTTGTGCAATATCGCATGCAGGAAGGATTACCAACTTTCTTTACTTCCAATCTAACTTTGGAGGAATTAGAAAGTCATTTCAGCATTAGTAAGGAAAGTGTTGACCAAGTAAAGGCAAGACGAATCATCGAACGAATTCGTCAATTGACAGAAGAATTACAAATGATTAGTAAAAATTTACGAAAGTAATCAATGACAGGGTGGTGCAGTATGGACAAACGAGCGAAACAAATTGGAATCTATTTAAAAAAATATGGGAAAACTTCGGTTTCTGGATTACGCGATTTTTCACATGCAAAATCCGATATTGAAACCTTACATTTTATCTGTGATGTGATGAATGATGAAATCGATGACTTATGTGCCATCCGTCATAACAAACAATTAGCTCATTATTTTGAAAGTTATTTATCATCTATGGAAGAAGTGCGCTTAAGAAATCTAGAGGGAATTGAACGCATAGTAGCACGCCTTAACAAATTTCAAAAAAAGATCGATTTCGCATGTCATAAAAATGCGAAAAAGGGAAGGAAAAATGATACATTCATAGAATCACGTACCAATTTGAGAAAAGTCAATAGCAAGTTAAAGGGTGTTATTGACTTTTTGTGTCTTAAGGAGCTTTCATTTCCACATATTACCACTAAACAGGAAGCGTTACAAAGATCGCTTGCAGAATTATATCGTTTACTCTATGACCCAAAATTGAAGCAATTAACCGATCAACAAAAGAAGAGAATCCAAAAAGATTGGGGAAAGTTAATGCTTCTGGCAGAACAAAAAACATTGACAGAAGTAGATGTTCAAACATTAAAAAAACGTATTCATTCCTTTATGATGGAGCGTGTAGAACAAATGGATATCGAAGATAATCCGTATGTGTTGGATTTTACCAATAAAAAAGTGTTTACGATCGATACAAGACAAGCGATTTTATTAGAAGATGCCTTTTGTATTGAATGGTTATCGAATAATCACATCTATCTTTATGTTTTTATCTCTGATTGTACTTATTTATCCGATGATAAATATCGTTATGAAAAAACACCGTATCTTTTGAATCGAGAATTTAATTCGAAACAGTCATTTTCTTTTGGAAAGAATAAAGTACAACCAGCTTTGATGATCCGTTTAGAATTCGATGAAAACGATCGATATCTAGGAAATCCGTTCCTTTTTCGTACTTATATCAAGTTAGATGAGACGTTTTCTTATGAAGATGTCGATTATATTTTATATGAAGAAGGAGGAAAAAAAGATGAATATTACACCATCTTAAAAAAAGCACAGTCTTTATCACAACATCTAATTCGGAGTCAAGAAAAGAAGGAAAAGGAAGAATGTAAGACACGAAAAATGAGAGGGGGAGAAGCCATCGTCGAAGCTTTTATCAATACGACAGGTTATGTGATTGCAAGTCTATTCTATGACGAGAAGTTGCCAGCTATTTATCGAAGAAACGATACCGAAGATATTATATCTTATGATTCTTTAAAACCAGGACCACATCGATTATTACAGTATCCCGTCTACTGTCAAACGTTTAAACCATCTAAAAATGCTTCTGCGGCTTATATGTTACGTGCAACCAAAGAATTTTTGATCGATCGTAATATATTCGCCGAAAATCGATTACAAGCTTATCTAGAGGAAGCAAGATCTTGTATAGAAGAACAAGAAAAGAAAAAAATATTAGAACATTAAAATATAGGAGAAAATATGATAAAAGAAACAGAAATAAAAGAACAAATAAAAAGAGTACTATCACGACCGAATTTGCCGTCGTTTTCCAAGTTTAAAGAAATGATTGATCCCACTTTATCGGATGAACTTTTTTATCGCTTGATTTTGACTTATTTAAAAGAAGAAGTAGAAGAATTTAAAATGACGAGAACGTATGAAAAGAATCGTCATCTAAAAAATTGTTTTCATTACTTGAATTATGTACCTTCACATCTTGATTTATATGATGATAAAGCCTTTTTCGAAGAAGTATCACTCACCTTACAAGATATTCAAGATATCATCCAAATAAAATTATCTGATAAGATGATGGTAGGTCCAGAGACAACTCTCGATCAAAATCGTGATCTTTTGATACGATTAGAAGAAGAATGCCAACAATTCTTTCAAAAACATCGAACAATTCCTTTCTTACTTTCCCATAATGGAAACGAAATGTATCGCTTTTTAAAAGAGCTTATTTTTTCTAAAGAATACGATCATTATAATTATTATAGTTATATTCGTAATCTTATCCAAAATCTTCCAAATACTGTCAATACACAAAATGAAGAAGGTACTTTCCTTCTAGAAGAATTAACCCATTATTTTGCCACCTTGCTAGAGGAAGATCACGATTATAATGAAAAAGTGAGAATGGAACGAGTATTGATGTTGTTTCTAGAGTCACCTTCACTAGAAGTTCCAATTTATTCACTTAGCAATATCTTATCAAAAACATCGAATCACTTAATCAAGCAGAAGAGAAAGACCGATCTTAGTTTGATGAAAGAATTGCTTGAAGTTGTCAACGATGTTCAAAAAAGACAGGTACTGTGGTTGGAAAAAGAACGAAAATTAAAAGAAAAGTATCATCTTTATTCCGATTTTACGCTCGATGAATTAGAAGAGATTCGTTCATTAACGCCTATCGATTTCCATCGTTATATCGATGAAACGAATCAAAATACAATCACCATTGATTCTAGTATGAATAAAATAAAAGAACAGGCGATTTTCTATGAACGAGAAGGAAAAGATCATCATGTCATCTTTTATGTGATCGATATCTTACCATATTTACTTCCCGATTCAAAGTTGGATGAACGAGCACGTTCGATCGCGAAAGAAACGACGAAAGTAGAAAGTTTTCTTCCACCAAGCTTTTTAAAACGCCACTTATCATTTGAAAAAGAACAAGTAAGGCCCGCTATTGCTTTCGAGTTTTGGATCGATGGGGAAGGAAATCTGAAGGAGAGTACGATCAAGCGATCTATCATTTGTGTGAAGAAACATTATGATTACGAAATGATTGGTGATATTTATTTAGGGAACATTGGAGCGAAAAAATTACAAAATGACATCGAAAATTTATATTATTTATCAGAATTATTAAAGAAGAGAGGAAAACAAAGAATTGTCAAACGTCATTTAAAAGAAAAGGTATGGAAAGAATATACGGAAACAGGTAAGAGGCCTCTTTATGTTGCTGGCCAAATTAATGAAACAATCGCCAAAAAAGTAAGTGAATATTTACGCACGTTTGATCTTCCTTTGATTGACCATTGTTATGGAAAGACAAAGAATATTATGGAAACACATATTTCGAAATATTTTTCCAATCAAGAGAAATGCGAGCGACTAATTCAATTATTTGATCCTGCCAAAACATATTCTTCCTTCTATATACCAAACAACCAAAGGATATTGGAAGAATCTTCTTTTCAAAGACAAATTGAGATCAGTCGTCCAGCAAGAAGTTATGCATCATTGTTAAATCTTCGTCTCATTGCATATTATTTATTAGACGATAAAGAATTAGGGTTCGCTTATATACAAAATTTAATCGATCATTTAGAGGATGAGTGTGAACAGATGAATGGAAAACGAATGCGTGAACTTTACTATGAAGCTGAACGAAAAAGTCTAACACTAAAAAAAGAGAACAAATAGAATAGGAGAGTACTTATGACAAAAAATCGAAAAAAAGGAAATAATTATGGTATAAAAGGATATACGATACCAAATTTTTTAAATACTTATTTCAATGTTGATAACGAGGAGATGTTGGAACTTTTATTTATTCAGTTTCATTTTACACATAAAGAATTAAGACAATATATTGCTCTTTTACGAAGCCAATTGCGAGATCATTTGAGAACACGTGGAATGAATACGGATCAACAACTAAAAGAAGACTTGATAAAATTGCGATCAGATATTACGAAATTAGAAAAAATACCATTTGAAAAAAATCAGGAATCCCATATTCGTCTAAGAATTAAAGCTGAGAAAAAACGTCAATTGGCAAAAGTATTATTGACGAATACGATGACGATCTTTTGTGACGATAAAGATATCGTAACCTTAAATAAAGTTTGTAGAGAATTAAGGAGAATTCACACGGATAATATCACAAGCGAAGATATTTTAAAAGGAAATGTCGTAAAAGTTTACGATAGTAGGGGAGAAGGAGCCTACTATTTAGTGCCAGGAAGAACATTATGTTTAGAAAATACGTACATGACAATGGAACAAAAAGAAACGATCGAAGCGACCAAGAAACATTTCCTCTTGTTTCAATCAAAATAAAAAAATTATCCTAGAAAAAGAGGATTTTGATTGACAAAAAGATAAGTTCGTAATAAAATGAATTCATAAATGCCATGAATAGGACACGATTTTAAAGAAGGGAATGCAAAGCGAGTTAGGATGGTGAAAGCTAACCAGGACCCTTTAAAGTTACTACCTAGGAGCAGAACAAGTAAAAGTTGTTCCGGTTTGAAAGCCGTTATCAAAATAAAGCTACAAAGTAGGATGGTACCGCGTGATAACGCTCCTTATATATTAAGGAGCTTTTTTTATTGAGAAAGGATTTGAGAATATGCAAAATATTAAAGAAAATGAAGAATTAAGTAAATTGAATCATAGTTGTGCTCATTTGCTTGCACAAGCTGTAAAACGTCTTTATCCAGATGCCATGTTTTGGGTAGGACCAGTTATCAACGAAGGTTTTTACTATGATATGGATCTTGGCGATAAAGTCGTAACAGAAGATGATCTAGAAACGATTTCGAAAGAAATGAAGAAGATCGTAAAAGAAAATAAATTGATTAAACGAATTGAACTTTCCCGTGAAGAAGCCTTAGAAATGTTTAAAAATGATCCATATAAAATCGATTTAATCAACGATATGGAAGAAGGGACGACAATTACGGCTTATACGCAAGGAGAGTTTACTGATCTATGTCGTGGACCTCATGTAGAAAGTACGAAGTTACTCAAACATTTCAAATTGTTAAAAGTTAGTGGAGCTTACTATAAGGGGGACTCCAAAAATAAGATGTTACAACGTATTTATGGTATTTGTTTTCCAACTGAAGAGGAGCTCCAAGCTCACCTTGATTTCTTAGAAGAAGCAAAAAAACGTGACCACAAGAAACTGGGAAAAGAATTAGAATTATTTATGTTTAGTGAATATGGACCAGGTTTTCCTTTCTGGTTGCCAAATGGTATGATCTTGCGCAATGTACTAGAAAATTTCTGGTATGAAGAACATACCAAAGAAGGATATCAATTCATTAAAACACCAATTATGTTGAATCGTGATTTATGGGAATTATCAGGCCATTGGAAAAATTACAAAGAAAATATGTATACTTCGAAGATCGATGAGAAAGAGTTCGCAATTAAACCTATGAATTGTCCAGGAGGATTACTCGTTTACAAGAATAAATTACATTCTTATAAAGATCTTCCAGAACGTGTTGGAGAACTTGGACTTGTTCATCGTCACGAAGCCAGTGGAGCTTTAAATGGGTTATTTCGCGTTCGTACGTTCACCCAAGATGATGCGCATATTTTTATGAGAGAAGATCAAATCGAAGAAGAAATTATTCGTTTAATTGCTTTCATTGATCGTATTTATAAGTTATTTGATTTGCCTTATGAAATCGAACTTTCTACTCGTCCTGAGGAGAAATATATCGGATCGATTGAAATTTGGGATAAAGCCGAAGCAACGTTACAAGAAGCTTGCCGTAAGTCTGGAAAAGAGTGTAAAATCAATCCAGGTGATGGAGCTTTCTATGGACCAAAACTTGATTTTCATGTCAAAGACTCTCTAGGACGCGTATGGCAATGTGGAACGATCCAATTAGATTTTAATTTACCAGAGCGCTTCGATTGTACTTACATTGATTCTGATGGAATGAAAAAACGTCCTGTTATGTTACATCGTGTCATCTTTGGATCAGTAGAACGTTTTATCGGTATCTTAATCGAACACTATGCTGGAGCATTCCCAACTTGGCTCGCTCCTGTTCAAGTGAATATTATTCCTGTCAACCAAGAATATCACCTCGCATATGCGGAAGAAGTAAAAGACTTACTCGAGTCTCATGGCATTCGTGTAACACTCGATAGCCGTGATGAAAAATTAGGATATCGTATGCGTGAAAGTCAAACGAAAAAGATTCCATATTCGTTAGTGATTGGAGACAAAGAAAGAGATCATCGTGAAATTAATTTCCGTCGTCATGGTTCTAGTGATACTACGACTTTAAAATTGGAAGACTTTGTATCGATGATAGAAGAAGAAATTAAAAATAAAGTAAATAATAAGTAAAGATTAGAACATTTCTAATCTTTTTTTCTTCTAAATCATTCTTTTTATGATATAGTAAAAAAGAGGTAGTAACATGAAAAGAGAAGAAAAGAAACAAAATCAAGATATGGAAGAAATATTAACGGATATATTAGAGAATAAAGATGATTTAACAAATGATATTCGTGATATATTAAACGATTTTATCACACCTCCAAAAGGGAGTGAAAAAAAAGAGGATTTGAGCGATAATCTCCTCACGGATCTGCTTCCTAAAAGAAGATAATTCCTCATTTTTAAATTTGTCATAAACTTTGGATAAGTTCATATACTCTAGTAGATAGTACTAGGAGGGAATATATGATAAATAAAAGAAGTTTATGGTTTCTAACACTCTTTAGTTTAATTTTGGTACTTAGTGTTTATTATGTCACAATGCCATCTGAATTATTGTTAGGGAATAATAGTAATTATCTCGAAACGAATCAATCAGAAGAAAATGACAATCCAGATGCCAATACCAATACGACTGAGGAACCAACTGTTCAAATCGAAGAAAGTGATATTCTAACTGCTTTAAGAGTGGAAGCAAATGATCAAATGTTGAGTGAAATGGATGAATTAAAAGCCATTCTAACGAATGAAGACTCTACTGTCGACGAAAAGAATAATGCTTTTGAAAAGATGAAAGAACTCAATATTACCAGAGGAGAAGAAGAAGCATTAGAAAAGAAAATTCAAGATGAATTTCAACTCCAGGCTTTTGTCAAAATCGATGGAGATCAAATCCGCGTCGTCGTGGCAAGTGACGAACATGATGAGACACTGGCAAATAACATTATGAGAAGCATTCAGAGTAATTATGACAAAAAGATGTATATCTCTGTCAAATTTCAAAAATAACCTCGATAAGAGGTTTTTTCGAATCGTGAACTAGGCTATTTCGCTCACATAAAAGGGATTCACTCATAAAATAATATGAGTAAATAGTAACCACCCAACTTAGGAAGTGAGGGAAATAATGAATAAGAGTATTCTAACCAAAAGAGAAAAAGAAGTCTTTGAATTATTAATATTAAATAAGACAACTGCCGAGATAGCGGATCATTTAGGAATTAGTGAAAAAACAGTTCGAAATCATATATCGAATGCGATGCAGAAGCTAGGGGTAAAAGGTAGAGCAGGGGCCGTGGTAGAACTTTTAAAACTTGGAGAACTTTCATTATAAAGATTGCATGAAAATGCAATCTTTTTCATAATATTAGTTAGAGGTGATTTATGTTAAAACGAATAGCGTCTAAAAAAATAATCGTCATAGCGTCTGCTTTATTTGCCCTCTTTCTAATTTATTTAGTCCCAAAGGAAGATCCAATTAGCCTTTATGAACAGATACCAAAAGATTTGGAATATGTAAGTGGAGATGTGAAGACGAGCGAAGTTTATCTTCTAACAAACACGGGATTATTAGGACGAGCAACATTTGTAACCAGTACATCTGATTTGAGTGTTGAGGAAAAAGCAAGAGAGGCAATCGAATTACTGATCCAAGATGGAAAAGGAGAAAGTAAAGTACCAAATGGATTTAAAGCGGTTCTTCCAAGTGATACGAAAATCATCAGTATTGCTTATGAAGATTCTGTAATCAAAGTGAATTTTTCGAAAGAACTATTAGATGTAAAAAAAGAAGAGGAAGAAACCATTATTGAAGCGATTGTATATTCTCTTACGGAAATACCGGAAATTGAAAAAGTAATATTGTTTTTAGAAGGAGATATCTTAGATAAATTACCACAATCGAATATTACACTCCCATCGACTTTAGATCGTGATTTTGGTATCAATAAACAATATGAATTTCATACTTTAGAAGATATTACGCAAGTAACGATCTATTATATCGACAAATATAATGATAACTATTATTATGTACCAGTAACCAAATACATGAATGATGATCGAGAAAAGATTAAGATCATTATTGATGAATTGACAAGTAGTCCTTTAGTTGGAACCAATTTAATGAGCTTTTTAAGTAGCAATGCCAAATTACTGGCTGTCGAGCAAATAGAAGATACCTTAGAATTAGAATTCAATTCTTATATTTTCGACAATATCGAAGAGAAAAATATTCTAGAAGAAGTCATTTATACTATCTCTTTGTCGGTTGCTGATAATTACGATGTCGAAGAAGTGGTCTTTCAAGTAGGAAATGAAGAAGTATATAAAAGTGTTTTAAAGGAGATTAATTGATCTCCTTTTTCTTTGAATTTGACAAAAATACTTGAAAACTTTCTTTTTTTATTGTATAATCATTTTGTTCCAAGAGTTTGTCTCAGTAGCTCAGCTGGATAGAGCAATGCCCTTCTAAGGCAGCGGTCAGGGGTTCGAATCCCTTCTGGGACACCATAGGGAAATTAGTCGAACGAATCGACTTTAAATATGTGAAAGGTTAATTTTGATTAACCTTTTTTATTTGTTTAAAAGAAGCTCGATAGTGATATCATGAGCAATATTTATATGATGATTTATAGAATAAAGATTATGATTATCAGTATTTAAAAAGACGAGCCAATTTCAAATGCTCGTCTTTAATAGACTGTTTATTCCAAAATAATAACACATTACACTATGCTATTATATTTTTTTGGGGATGGAATTTATATTATTGAAGTCATTATTTTGTTCTGATAAATTTGAAGTTAATGAATTATTTTGTAAATTTGACTTTTGAAAATTTAAATTTTTATTTTTCTTTTTTTGACTATATGTGTCCACTACTTGTTTACAACTATTATCAATACCTCCATTGTCATTTAAGAAAGTTCTTACTTTTTTTGATTTCCAAGAAATAGAAGAGGTGGGACCCCAACAAGTAAAAGAATCAATGTTATAAGTTGCAGAACAATCTAATACGGTTCTAAAAACCCTGTTTACTTGTACATCATCTTGATTATCAATTTTAGTAACATCCATTTCAGAAACTTGCAAACGTTTTCTAGTGTGTGATAAATCAGCGTAAGCCTCTTTTATTTCTTCGTCTGTAGTATACTCATGATAATGAGATTGTAATCCTATTGAATCAAGTAATATAGTGCCAGTAATGGCCTCTTCTTGTTTAATGTCATTAATGATTGATATCATTCTTTTTCTTTTTTCTTGATTAGTTTCATCATATTCATTATATGCTAAATTTGAATGAGGAAAATTTTTCCTTGCTAGTTTTAAAACTGTTAGGTAATAATCATCTCCTAGCTTTTGTTTCCATTTTGAATTGCGTAAAATAATTCCTTGTTTAAATTCTTCAGAATGAATATCTGCAACTATTTCTTTTAAAACGAACCTTAATTAAAGTTACCAAACTTGTATAACTCACGCACCATAATAGAATTTGCTTGAACTTTTTATAAGTTCGGGTTTTTTATAAAAAAAGTGGAGATAACTTGGCATTTGCGAAAGATAGGATATATGTTATAATTTAAAAAGGAGAGAGTGTATGTTGGAAAATAAGAAATGGGTTATTATAATGTTAGTACTAGGCATGATGATGATAACTGGATGTGGGAATGAGAAGACGGGAAAGGAAATATTGGAAACATTAGAATATAATGATTATCAGGTTACTTATCAATTTTCTCCCTATGGAAACACTTATGATATCGATAGAACATGTTATGATTATGATGGTAAAGAAACGACATGTATTCGAGAATTGGTAGATGATGAGTGGACTTCTATAACGATTGATGTGGTAAGTAAACTAGATTCCAATCGATTATGGAGGATATCTGCAAGCGATGATAATGGTATATTATCTTATACGGATGAAAACCAAGATGGGTCTTTTACTTACATGAAGGCAGAGAATGGATCGGAAGTAAACGTTTATTTTGATGGAACTGATTCTACTTCTTGTACTTATATGATTAAAACGAATGCTAGTGTTGAATTTTGGGAAAAATGTACGCGTTCACAAGAACAGAAAATAGAAGTCTTTTTGAATGAAATGCAAACAGAATTGAAGGACATGGGTATTACTGAAAAAGATTTATTTACGCTAGGTCGCTATCTTGTTAGCGAATATGGGGAACCACATCGAGAGGAGTTAAAAAATAACGATCGCGAATTATCGAATGAAGAAACGGAAACAATCATCGAAGAAAGAGGATTTCTGGTAGAAAAGAGTAGTTATAGCACCTACGATGTCGTCTTGTTATCCGATTCCTTTAATCGTCTTTTCTTCTTTATTGCGGATGATGAGGTTGCTTTCGTTGGTTATAATTTTTTAGTCTATGACGTAAGTTTATATATTTTTCCTAGTTCAAATACTGTTGCTGCGATATCCGATAGTGAATCATGTCAATACAATATGATCATATCTGGTCAAGAGGTGAATCAAGTCGAAGAGGGATCTAGTTGTACGGAAGAAGAAATAAGCGATATTAAGATGATTAGGGAACATTATGATATATTACTCAAAAATGGATTAGGACTAAAGGAATCGGAATTATTTGCTTTCGCAATTTACTATAATCAAACTTATTAATCGAAGATATAAAAGACACTTGTTTAAAAAAACAAGTGTTTTTTTGGTTATAAGTTATGACTTTACTTTACACTTCTAGATTGGTTATCATTTCTTTATATTCACGATTTTGTTATAATGAAAGTGGAAGGTAGGGTTTTATGAAAATAGATACAAATATTAAGAAAGAAATTTTTAGAGAATATGATTTGAGAGGAATTTATGAAGAAGATTTAACAGAAGATGTCGCTTATACGTTAGGAAGAAGTTATGCCTCTTATATCGAAGGAGATAAAGTGGTAATTGGCTATGATAATCGCGTATCATCGCCAGTTTTAAGTCAGGCATTGATGCATGGACTTATGGATAGTGGAGCCCATGTCATCAATTTAGGAATGGTAACGACACCGATGTTTTACTTTGCGAAAAAGTATTTAAAAATACCAACTGGTATTATGGTAACAGCAAGTCATAATCCTGGTATTTATAATGGATTTAAATTATCGTTTACAGAGATTGGAAATGCTTGTGGTGATGAAATTCGTGACTTTTATGACTTTACAGTAAAAGGAAATTATAAGGAAGGTATGGGAAACATCGAATCATATGACATTAAGACTGCTTATTTGGAAGAGATAAAAAGTTCGATTCAGCTGGGAAATCGTAAATTAAAAGTGGTAGTTGATTTAGGAAATGGTGTTGCTTCTGTTATTGTGAAACAAGTTTTAGATTTATTTGGAATCGAATATTATATTATGAACGAAAAGAAAGATTTGAGTGTGGTAAGTAATTATTTAGATCCATCTAAGAAGAGTTTGATGATACCTTTAGAAGAAAAAGTAAAAGAATTGGGATATGATATTGGTATTGGACTGGATGGAGATGCGGATCGAGTAGGATTAGTCGATGAGAAAGGTAATCATGTATCGACAGAGAATTATATGATTATCATGTATCGAGAGCTCAATAAAACACTTCCTCTCAAGAAAGCTTTATTCGATGTAAAATGTTCGAAAACATTAATAGAAGAGATTACACGCCTAGGATTAAAGCCAGTTATGTATCGAACAGGAAATTCTTATGTTGGAAGAAAGATGATCGAAGACGATTTCTTGTTTGGGGGAGAATTTTCAGGGCACATGTTTTTCCGTGATAAATGGAAAGGCTTTGACGATGGATTATACAATGGCCTTCGTATGGTAGAATTACTTTCGCATACGGATCAAACATTGAGTCAGTTATACGATGATGTTCCGATTCTTTATCAGACGGAAGAGTTACTGTTTCCTGTATCAGAAAAGATTAAATTTCAAGTTGTCGATGCAATCAAAGAAGAAGCAGAGAAAAGACATCTATCGATGATTACGATCGACGGTATTCGTGTTACGATGGAAAGCTTTTGGTTTTTAATTCGTGCAAGTAATACGAGTCCTAACTTAACGGTAAGAATTGAAGCAGATGATCCGGAGACTTTGAAACAGGTAACCGAAGTATTGACACGTGATTTAAATCATTTTATTGAGAATTACCAAGCGTAATTCTTTTTTTGTCATAAAAATTTCTTCTAAATTTCAGAAAATGTTCACATCATTTATCTATAATGAAAGAAAAGGAGAAAAATATGAAAGAAAAAAAGAAATCAGTAAAAAAAGAGACGTTAGAAACAAATTCATGGAAGGGAAAAATAAAAAAAGTACGGAATTTTATCGATCAAAATTTTCGTACTCTCGTGATTGTTTTTTTTATCGTGACATTTATTTTAAATGTTTTTGTATTGTCACAGACAAGAAAGATTCATTTGTTAGATGGAAAACAGGTGATTGCTAGCATCGATGATTACGATGTTACAGCCGAAGAAGTATTTGAAGCGATGAAAGAATACTATGGGACGACGACACTTACGAATATCATCGACGAGTTGATCGCGGATCGTGAAATTGAAGAGACAGAAGAACTCATAGAAGAAGCCCAAGAAGAGGTTGATTCGATTCGAAGTCAATATGAAACATATGGTTATGATTTCGCTGAAGTATTAACTAGTTATGGTTATGCCAATGAGGCCTCTTTACGTAACGAAATTTTAATTGATCTGAAAAAAGAAGAAGTAGTGAAAAACTATTTGAAAGCAGAACTTACAGAAGAAGAGATTGAGGATTATTACGATAATGAAATAACCGATCAATATACGGTCAAACATATTTTAATTTCTGCTGATAGTACTGATGCAGATGCTATGGCGGAAGCAAAAAGCACAGCCGAAGAAGTCATACAACAGTTACAAAATGGAGAAGAGTGGGCGACCTTGGTAGAAGAATATTCGGATGATACTAGTACGGTTAGTACAGAGGGTTTGATTGAAAATTTTATGAAAGGAGATGTTGTGGATAGCTTTTATGAAGCTTCTAGTAATCTAGAAGATGGAACTTACACGATGGAACCAGTAGAATCCGAATATGGATATCATATTATTTATCGTATTAGTAAACAAGAAAAAGAAGCGTTAGAATTGATCAAAGAAGAAGTAATGGATGCTATTGTAACGGAAAGGCTAGAACTGGATACCGGTTTAGTGAATACAACATGGCTTACGATACGTTCTAATTATCACTTCACTATCTACGACGATATATTAAAATCTCTTTATGATCAAACAATTAGTGAATAAAAATCAGAAAGATGACAATAAGATGTCATTTTTTCTTGGAAGAGTAGATTCACGAGACAAAATATGTTATGATAATAATATCAAAAAGGAGTATGCATATGGATTTAATGATTTTATTAATATTAGTAATTGTTATCGTAATTATTTTTAAGGATACTAAGAGTTTGGTTTATGCACTAGGAATTGCGGATATCTTTATGAGACTTGTTCATTTTATTAAAGTACAAGTTGATGTTCCTGAATTTTCCGCTTTAATTAATAATTATATTCCGACCAGTTTGGTTGGTATCATCAATAAATATTCAGAAGGTATCTTCAATATCATTTTATCTTGGATGTATATTGTGGTAATTGCCATGTTCTTATTCTATTTAGTAAAATATTTAATCAAACGTAAATAAGTACAAACATTTGTACTTTTTTATTGTAAAAATATGATATAATGAAGATGGTGGTTAATATGTATGGATATATAAAAGGAATTGTAACAGAAATAGAAAGTACCTATATTATTTTAGAAAATAATGGCATTGGTTATCTTATCTATACGGCTAATCCCTATGCTTTTAAAGAACAAGAAGAAACAAAAGTATACTTATATAATCAAATAAGAGAAGATGAAAATACATTATATGGTTTTACTAGTAAAGAAGAAAAAGATTTGTTTTTAAAGTTGATCGATGTCAAAGGATTGGGACCTAAGATGGCGCTTCCAATGCTCGCAACCGATTCGATCAATGGTATTGTCGATGCGATTGAAAGAGAAAATATTTTGTACTTGAAAAAATTTCCAAAAATAGGAGATAAGGTCGCACGTCAAATTATTTTGGATCTAAAAGGAAAATTAGTGGCTGGTGCAACATCAAATGGTATTCCGAATAACTATGATGAACTGATCGATGTACTCAAAGGTCTAGGATATAAGCCAGGTGATATTAAACATGTTTTACCACAGATTGATACAACGAAGCCAATTGAAGAACAGATTAAAGAAGCACTGAAATTAATGCTTCGTTGAAAGAACGAAAGAAACGAATTTTGATATAATATATTAGGAGGGTTTTATGGAAAAAAAGTCGAAGGAGATTCTTTGCCAATTAAGAGAAACATTAAAAGATTATAAAGAGTATTTATTATTTGTCAGTGGTGATTTTAACTTTGAAAATTCCGAAATGGAACATGGATTTGGCGTCGATCCTAATCAACGAATCTACATGCTTCCTGGCGTAGGAAAAGTTTATACAGATGGAAAAATGACAAAAGAAACACTCGTTTGTAAATTAGGAAAGATGCGTAAGGAATATCTCGTTTGTGATATTAAAGATGCGACTTGGAACTTACTGATCGATTATCCTAGGACTGGTACGATGACCGTTCAAGTAAACGATCATGAGGTAATCAAGTGTTTAAGAAAAGATAATAGATACCATCAAATATAAAGTGAGATAGAGGTGATACGATGGACGAGAGAATCATTACGAATCATCCATTAGAAGAAGATCAATTTGAAGCAAGTATTCGTCCAGATAGTATTGATGAATACATTGGTCAAAAAGAAGTAAAAGAAAATTTAGAAATATTTATCAAAGCGGCTAAGATGCGTGGGGAAACGCTTGATCATGTTTTACTCTATGGTCCCCCAGGACTTGGAAAGACGACACTCGCATATATTATTGCAAATGAAATGGGAGTGAATATCAAAACAGCTAGTGGCCCATCAATCGAAAAAAGTGGTGATTTGGCAGCAGTACTATCTTCCTTAGAACCAGGAGATGTATTATTTATCGATGAAATTCATCGTATGCCACGTTATATAGAAGAGATTTTATATCCTGCCATGGAAGATTTTACTTTAGATATCATTGTCGGTAGTGACTCTAGTACTCGTAATATTAGAATCGATCTTCCACCATTTACGCTAGTAGGAGCAACCACGCGAGCAGGGGATTTGACAGGCCCACTTCGCGATCGCTTTGGAATTGTATCAAAATTACAATTTTATACGATCGAAGAATTGACACAAATTGTGAAAAGAACAGCCCGAGTATTAGGGTGTGAAATTGATGAAGAAGCAGCTTTAGAACTAGCAAGTCGTAGTAGAGGCACACCACGTATTGCCAATCGTCTTTTAAAACGTGTCCGCGATTTTGCACTTGTGTTGGGAAATGGAACGATTGATTTAGATATTACGAAACATGCATTGGATAAATTAAAAGTAGATCGCTTAGGTTTAGACGATACTGATTATCATTTGTTAAAATCCATCATTGAGAAATTTAACGGTGGTCCAGTTGGCATTGAAGCGATTGCTTCTAGTATTGGTGAGGAACAAACGACGATCGAAGATGTATACGAGCCATATCTACTTCAAATTGGTTTTTTAAAGAGAACGACAAGAGGAAGAGTCGTAACTGAAAAAGCGTACGAACACTTAGGTATTAAAAGACAAGGTAGTTTGTTTTAGAATATATCTTGTAAACATGATATAGATTTGTTGCAATACAAACAGAATGAAATAATAAAATGATGTACATGAAGAGGGAGTAATATTTACCCCTCTTTTTTGTTAAAAAGCATCTAGTTATTAACTTGAAAAGTGAGACTATACTAGAGGAATTTGGAACAAGTATGGATTCCTACCGCACTCTCGATTAAAATTTGATCGATCATGAGCTAGAACATAAAATAGGAAAAAAGTAATCCTATGATTGCTTTTTTTGTAATGAAAAGGTAAAATAGGTATGAATTGAGGTGGATTATGAAAACAGATGACTTTGATTACGAATTACCAGAACGATTGATTGCGCAAACACCACTTAAAAATCGTGATGCTTCACGTTTATTGGTTTTGGATAAAAAAACTGGAAAGATGGAACATCGCCATTTCCATGATATTATTGATTATCTACATCCTGGTGATGTACTATGCTTGAACGATACGAAAGTGATTCCAGCAAGACTTTATGGAGTCAAAGAAGACACTCATGCTCATATTGAAATATTGATGTTGAAAGAATGTGGAAACGATACTTGGGAATGTCTAGCAAAGCCTGCAAAACGAGTGAAAGTTGGAACAGTTATTGATTTTGGAGAAGGGAAGTTAAAAGCGGAATGTTTAGAAGAACGTGAAGATGGAATCCGTATTTTAAAATTGCAATATCAAGGGATTTTATATGAGGTGTTAGATGAACTTGGAGAAATGCCATTACCACCTTATATCCATGAAAAATTAAAAGATCAAAATCGTTATCAAACAGTATATGCAAAGAATGAAGGAAGTGCAGCTGCACCAACAGCTGGACTACATTTTACGAAAGAACTATTAGAGGAAATAAAAGCAAAAGGAGTTCAGATTGTCACGATCACCCTTCATGTTGGACTTGGAACTTTTCGACCAGTGAATGTCGAAGATGTAACGAAGCATAAGATGCATTCTGAATTTTATATGATGAGTGAGGAAACAGCTCAAATTTTGAACCGTGCGAAAGCGGAACATCGTCGTATCATCAGTGTTGGAACGACTTCAGTTCGCACTTTAGAGACCATTATGCATGAATATGGTACTTTTAAAGAATGTAGTGGTTGGACCGATATTTTTATCTATCCAGGATTTGAATTTCAAGCGATTGACAGTTTGATTACGAATTTTCATTTACCTAAATCAACACTCGTGATGTTAGTGAGTGCCTTAGCCGGAAAAGAACATATTTTAAATGCTTACCAGGAGGCTGTCAGGGAAGATTATCGTTTCTTCTCATTTGGTGACAGTATGTTTATTACGGATTTATGCAAGTAATTGTGATAGTAGGACCTACTGGTGTTGGAAAAACAAAGTTGAGTGTCGAACTGGCGAAACGGTTAGATGGAGAAATTATCAATGCGGATTCAACACAGATTTATAAAGGATTAAATATTGCTACAGCCAAAGTGACTGAGGAAGAAACATCCGGTATTCCTCATCATTTATTCGATATCAGAGAAGTGACAGAAGAATATACGGTTTTTGATTATCAAAAAGATTGTCGTAGACAAATCGAAGAAATTACTTTGAGAGGAAAAATCCCTATCTTAGTAGGTGGTACAGGCTTATATATCAAAGCTGCTCTTTATGACTATCAGTTTACACAAGAATCAAATCAATATGACTATGCAAAAGAGACGACAGAAGAATTATGGATGATGCTAAAAGAAAAAGATCCTCATACACAGATACATCCTCATAATCGAAAACGTATGATCCGTGCTTTGCAATATATGGATCAAGTAGGGAAGCCTTATAGCGAAAAGGAAAAAACAAATACACTTTTATATGATACCTTCTTTGTTGGATTAACGACGGATCGAGAATATCTTTATATGCGAATTAACGAACGTGTTGATCAAATGGTAGCTGATGGTTTAATTGAAGAAGCAAAAAAGATTTATGATTCTAACATACGTACGAAGGCTATTATGACTCCGATCGGTTATAAAGAATTATTTCCTTATTTTGAAAAGAATAAAACACTAAAAGAATGTCTAGAAGAGATAAAACTACATAGTCGTCATTATGCGAAAAGGCAATATACATGGTTTCGTAATCAAATGCCTGTAACTTGGTTTTCTGTCGATTTTGAATATTTTCAAAATACGATCGATGAAGTGATAGAAAAGATAAGGAATCACTATGAATCATGATCATGTAGAGATGAAGGAAAGAGAGTTATATCAAAGATATCTTTATTTGGAACAATTAAAGACACAGTTAAAAAAACAAAGAGAACTTTTCGATCAAGAGGAGTTACAAAAGAAAGCAATCTTTGTTATGACTGAACATCCCATGCAAAAAATGATGATGAAAGAAGAACGAACCATCGATGAAAATATCGAAAAGTTAAAGGAACGAAAAGAATTATTATCTCTATCATCGATCGCTACATTGGCGAGTATTCCCATTGTGTTTTACTATCCATTCCTGATTCTAGGTTCTTTATCTTTGATGACTTTCGATTTACTGATATTACGTTCTTATTTCAAAGAGAAAAAAAAGATTGTTTCCAACAATCAAGAATCTTACAATAAAATTTCTTTTTATCAGGAACAGTTGCGAAAATCAAATGATCCCTTCATCGAAATGAAACGTCAATACTCGCCTTATTATGATGATCAAATTACTTCCTTAGAAAAAAGACGAAAAGAAATCGAAATGTTACAACGTGAGATCCAGCATACATTACAATTGTTACAAGAACCAATTACGAACGAAAAGATAGCAAAAGTAGACATCATGTTCGAACAATTAGAACGTGAAAAAACATTATTTAAGGATTATAAAGGAAATAAATAATAAAAGGATGATTCTGAACTGAACCCCAAAAATTGGACAGTTTATCAATCATTTCTAATTAGAGGATTGTAACCTGTAATTTACAGGAGACAGTCCTTTTAATTTCGCTTTAATTCTATCATAATTATAGTAATTAATATAGTCATCTATGGCTTTTATTAAATCATCTAATGTTTCATATTTATCTTCTTGGTCATAAAACATTTCTGTTTTTAATATTCCAAAAAAGTTTTCCATTAACCCATTATCCATACTATTACCTTTCCTAGACATACTTTGTTTTATGCCTTTATTCTTCAACCTTTGTTGATAAGACTTATGTTGATATTGCCATCCTTGATCTGAATGAAATATTAAATCTTCTAAATCTTGATCATCAGTTTTATCAAATGCTTTATTAAGCATATCGTCTATTTGTTCTAAATTAGGTGATTTAGAAATATTATGAGAAACTACTTCCTG
>CALVRE010000009.1 GCA_944358455.1 uncultured Bacilli bacterium
TTATCAAGATTATACAACCGAAGAGATCAATCGAAATATGCCAATATGGGCGACTTATGAGCCAGGAAGTACCTTTAAAATTATTACGTTAGCAAGTGTACTAGAAGAAGGACTAGTCGATTTGGAAAGCGATCATTATGTCGATAGTGGCAGTATTCAAGTAGAAAATGCGCGTATTAAATGTTGGAAACATGGGGGACACGGTGATCAAACATTTTTAGAAGTAGTAGAGAATTCTTGTAATCCGGGATTTGTCGTATTAGGACAACGTCTGGGTAAGGAAACCTTGTTCAGTTATATTGAAAAGTTCGGTTTTGGACAGAAAACGGGTGTTGATTTAAATGGAGAAGGTAGTGGTATTATTTTTGATCTAGAAGATGTGGGACCAGTAGAACTCGCAACGACTTCCTTTGGTCAAGGAGTATCGGTAACACCCATTCAGCAAATTACTGCGGTAAGTGCAGCTATCAATGGTGGTATTCTTTATAAACCATATATTGTCAAAAGTTTAAATGAGCCGGAGACGAATAGTGTCATTTTAGAACATACACCTACCGTTGTTCGCAAAGTGATCAGTGAGGAAACTAGTGCGAAAGTACGTTATGCACTAGAGAGTGTTGTTACCAATGGTACGGGGAGACCGGCATTCATCGATGGTTATCGTGTCGGTGGAAAGACGGGAACCGCTCAAAAAGTAAAAGATGGTAGTTATATGGTCGGAAATTATATTGTATCGTTTATGGGCTTTTTACCAGCAGATGATCCACAGGTAGTCGTTTATGTAGCTGTCGATAATGCGAAAGGAGTAACTCAATATGGGGGAACGATCGCCGCTCCAATTGCCAAGAAAATATTACAGGATTCCATTACTGCACTTGGCATTTCCAAACGAGAAGGAAGTAGTGAAAAAGAGTATCAATATGGAGAGAAGAAATATTATACCGTTCCTGATGTCGTGGGAAAGACGGTGAAAGAAGCGGTAGAGGAATTGAAACCTTTTAAAGTAGAATATACTGGTAGTGGTGATGAAGTCTTATATCAATCTCCTGCTAGTGGAGAACGTATTTTAGAAGGAGAAACCGTACGTTTGCTTTTGAATGATTAGGAGGAATAGTATGCTTATCTTGACAAAATCGATGTTATCTATGATGATTGGATTTATTTTATCGGTTGGATGTGGAGTGGTGGTAATTCCTCTTCTTCGAAAATTAAAAGCTGATCAGAGAGTAAGTATTTATCTAGAAGAGGCACATAAAAAGAAGAATGGAACACCAACGATGGGAGGAATCATCTTTATTTTTCCTACCATTTTGACGATCTTTCTTCTTTACTTGATGGATAAAATCGAACTTAGTTATAGTTTGTTTATCGTTTTATTTTCCTTTATTGGTTATGGGTTAATTGGTTTTATCGATGATTATTTGATTATTAAAAGACATAACAATAAAGGTTTAACGGAAGGTCAAAAGATGATTATGCAACTAGTGATAGCGGTAGTGTTTTTCTATCTATTTATGAAGGGTGGAAATGAACCATTACTTTGGGTTCATACGATTGGTTTAAAGATCGACATTGGTTGGATTTATGGTTTATTCATTTTATTTGTTTTAGCAGCTAGTAGTAATGCTGTCAATTTGACCGATGGTTTAGATGGTTTAGCAGGTGGATTATCCGCGATTGCTATCCTATCGTTTGGCCTGATCAGTTGGAATACAGGATGGTTGGAAGGCTATGAGGAACTTGCTATTTTATGTTTTACATTGATTGGTTCTTTGCTTGGCTTTTTAATTTTTAATGTCAATCCGGCAAAAGTATTTATGGGGGATACTGGTTCGTTAGCACTCGGCGCTTTTTTAGGATCAATTGCCATTTTGACACGACATGAATTGTTGCTTGTCGTAATTGGAATTGTCTTTGTATTAGAAACCATCTCTTGTTTGATTCAACGTTTTTATTATAAATTGACCAAGAAGAGGGTATTTCCGATGACTCCGATCCATCATAGTTTTGAAAAGTGGGGTTGGAAAGAAGGAGATATTGTCAAATTATTTTGGGTGATTGGCTTGTTAGGAGCAATGGTGGCGACTGCTTTTGGCGTTTGGCTATAAGGAGGTACTATGAAAAAACACAGTGTTGATTTATTACTTTTAATCAGTATTATCATAATTTCACTCTTTGGAATTGTCATGATCTTCTCTGCATCTTATATATGGGCAGAATACAAGTTCCAAGATCCTTTTAAATTTGTAAAGAATCAAGGCTTGTTTTTTCTAATTGGTATGGTAGGCTTATTTGCCATAAGTAAGTTTGATTATAAAAAATATTATGATAAAGCGAATCTCATTTTAGGTATTTGTATTGCTCTTTTGATTTTGGTGTTGATTCCTGGAATTGGTACGGTTCGAAACGGTAGTAGGTCTTGGTTTGGAATTGGTTCTTTTGGTATCCAACCAAGTGAATTTACGAAACTTGCCCTTATTATTTTTACTAGCAAATATCTTTGTAAGAATGAAAAAGATATGGGAAAAATCAAAAAGGGTGTTTTACCAATCTTAGGGCTTACGTTATTCATTTTTGGACTTATCATGTTGCAACCGGATTTTGGAACCGGAACGATTTTAGTTATGAGTATTATTGGATTATTGTTTGTTGGAGGTGTGGACTTCAAATTTTTTCTTAAAATTGCGGTGATTGGTGTTGCCGGAGTAGTGGCACTAATCATAGCGGCACCATATCGTTTAGCTCGTATTTTGTCCTTTTTAGATCCTTGGAAAGATCCTTTGGGAAGTGGTTTTCAAATCATTCAATCTCTCTATGCGATTGGACCAGGTGGTTTATTTGGTTTTGGTTTTGGAAATTCTAGGCAAAAACATTTCTATCTTCCAGAACCACAAACTGATTTTATCTTTTCAATCATCAGTGAAGAGTTTGGTTTTTTAGGTGTTTTGATTGTTTCTGCATTATTTTTAACCATTATTATTCGAGGCTTTCGTATCGCTCGAAATAGTAAAGATTTATTTGGAAAATATCTTGCTTTTGGAATTACTTTTCAGCTTGCTTTTCAGGCGGTCATGAATTTGATGGTCGTAACAGGACTTATTCCGGTTACTGGCGTTACATTGCCATTTCTTTCCTATGGGGGATCTAGTTTACTCATTACTCTTTGTAGTATGGGAATCGTTCTCAATATTTCTCGATTTCAAAAATAATAGGATGACACAAAAAAACCTCACAAATGTGAGGTTTTATGTTAGATCGTGCTTGTGAAAGGTATATCGAATGGAACTCTATTTATGTTAGGGAATAACATCATATAGAAGGTTCGGATCCATTGATAATATATAATAAACACACACTCTCTAACACAATTTCATTCTAGCATATTCTCTAAATCACGTCAATATTTTCCAGCGAAAAAAGCCAAAATATTGGTTATATAACCATAATGTGTTAGTATGATGAGAAAATCATGCTTTTATTTTTTCTGCGCGTTCTAATTTCGAATAGACGCAGCCACAATAATCTTGGCGATAAAGTCCATATTGTAAAGATAATTCAATCGAACGTTTATAACCGTTCTTTTTTTTGAAATCGGCATATAGATAAGTGGTGTGATAAGTTTCTTGTAAGGATGAACCTATCTCATTGATCCAAGTACTATTCTTATAAGGACTGATCGAAAGGGTCGTTGTAAAATAGTCGAAGTGATGGTCATGAGCGTATTTGGCAGCTTTTTCCATGCGTAGCTGATAACATTTAAAACAACGTTGACCACCTTCTTTTTCTTTTTCGAGGCCTTTTATGGTTTGATAGAAAGCGGAACTATCGTAAGCATCGATTACTAAATGAACTGGATATTTGGTCTTTAGTTTACGAATGAATTCTTTTTGTTCTAGACTTCTTCTCTGATATTCTTCTTCTGGGTAAATGTTTGGATTGTAATAGAGAATTGTAATCATAAAATAACGGGAAAGATATTCTAAGACATAACTGCTACATGGCGCACAACAACTGTGTAATAGAAGGGTTGGTACTTTTTCTTGGGTTATGATATGATTCAACTCTTTTTCTAATTTCAATTGATAATTCTCTTTCATAAAGTCCTCCTTGTTTCTTTATTATACGCGTATTTCGCTTTATTTACAACAAAAAAGATAGGAACTACGTAGTAGTGCTGTCCCTATCACATTTATTATATCTTATTTTTGATAGAAGTACAAATGTTTGTGATTTTATTTGTATAATGGGTGTAAAGATGATATAATTTAACTAGTAAAGGAGGATGTGAAAATGATTGCACTTAATATAAAAACACAATATTCTTTGCTTTCTAGCATGATACAAATTCCTAAGTTAGTGAAACGAGCATCTGATATTGGCTATCGTACATTGGCTATCATGGACTCCAATTTGTTTGGCGCACGTGAATTTATGTTAGCTTGTGAAAAAGTGGGGATTAAGCCGATTATCGGGTTAGAAGTAGAAGTCGATCATTATGTGATTCTCCTATATGCTGAGAATGAGTATGGATATCAATCGCTTCTCAAACTTGCCACCCTGAAGTCAGAACGATCTTTGACACTGGATGATTTAGCACGTGAAAATAATGGATTACTTGCTGTTGTTCCTTATGCTTCTCTCAGTTATTACGAATTGATTAACAAATTATATCCGGTTGTTTTGAAGGGATATCAGACATTTGATGAAAGACGTGAATTAGATGGTGATTTGGTCTATATTCGTCCTATTTATTATTTAGAAAAACAAGATCAAGAGTATTATCCATATTTGGAGGCAATTAGAAGAGGGGTTCCAATTCGGGAAGTCGTAAAAGATCCTTTAAATTATGCACTTCCGACGAAGGAGGAGTATCAGTCAATTCCTGATATGGATTCCTTTTTAAAGATCGATTCGATGTGTCATTTGACTTTGACGATTCATAAAGACTTGCTGCCTATTTATCCATGTCCAGATGGAAAAGAACCTTATCTTTATTTACGAGAGCTTTGCAAAGAGGGATTAAAACGTCTTTTCGGAGAACGCGTGAATAAAGTTTATATCGATCGTTTAAAATACGAGCTTGATATTATCAATCGAATGGGTTTTTGTAATTACTTTCTCATTGTCTGGGATTATGTGAAATATGCGAAAGACCATAATATTTTAGTAGGAACAGGAAGAGGGAGTGCGGCCGGAAGTTTAGTTTCCTATTTACTTAATATTACTTCGATTGATCCGATTCGTTATCAATTGCTTTTCGAACGCTTTTTAAATCCAGAACGTATTTCGATGCCAGATATCGATATCGATTTTGAATATAATCGTAGAGAGGAAGTTATCCAGTATTGTATCAATAAATATGGAATAAAAAGAGTGGCTGGTATCATTACTTTTGGTACCCTTGCTAGTAAACAAGTGATTCGCGATGTTGGAAAAGCACTAGAGATTGATCTGAAAGTAATCGATCGTGTTTGTAAGATGTTGGATTCTAGACAATCTTTACGTCAAAATTATCAGCAAAGTGAAACGTTACGTACTTATTTAAAGATGGATCCGGACTTGATCAAACTTTATAAAATTGGTATGAAACTAGAAGGATTGAAACGTCACTCTAGTGTTCATGCTGCGGGAATTGTGATGTGCCGCGTCGATCTTGATACGATCATTCCTCTCGATCTCAATCATGAAGGTTTTTATACGACTGGATATTCAATGGAATATTTAGAGGATTTGGGTTTACTCAAAATGGACTTTCTTGCTCTTCGTAATTTAACTTTAATTAGTGACGTGTTAGAAGATTTGAATCATGATATGCATCTTTCTTTAAAATTCGAAGAGATTCCAGAAAATGATAAAGATGCAATCAATATTTTCACAATGGTCAATACAGTTGGTATTTTTCAATTTGAATCGGCAGGAATGATGAACTTTTTGCGCAAATTTAAACCTGTCAATTTTGAAGAAGTAACGGCAGCTGTAGCTTTGTTTCGTCCTGGACCAATGAACAATATCGATTCTTATATTAAAAGAAGAAGGGGACTTGAAAAAAGCGATTATATTCATCCTGATTTGAAACGTGTTCTAGAACCGACTTATGGCATTATGATTTATCAGGAGCAGATTATGCAGGTGGCTAGTATTATGGCTGGTTATTCTCTTGGAGAAGCTGATATTCTAAGGAAAGCAATGTCCAAGAAAAAAGAAGAAGTGATGAGAAGCGAAAGAGAAAAGTTTATATCACGAAGTATCGAGAGAGGATATACCAAAGAGGTTAGTGAACGTGTCTATGATTTGATTATGAAATTCGCATCATATGGGTTTAATCGAGCACATTCGGTCGCATATGCGATGATTGCGTATCGTATGGCTTATCTAAAGGCGCATTATCCTAATTACTTCATGAAAGCTTTATTATCGATGGTGATTGGAAGTGAGGTAAAAACCAAAGAATATATTTATGAGTGTAAACTGAATCACATCGATATTTTAAAACCAGATATCAACTTGAGTACAGAAGAGTATAAAATCGAAGAATTTGGAATTCGTTATCCTTTGACCAATATTAAAAATGTAGGTACTAGTACCATCAAAACGATTTTAGAAGAACGCAAAAAAGGACCTTTTAAAGATATTTTTGACGTGATGAGGAGACTTTATGGAAAGGGAGTCAATCGTAAAGTATTAGAAAGTTTGATTGCGGCAGGTGTATTTACTTCGTTTGGCCTTAGTCGTCAAACATTGGAATACAATTTGGATGTTTTAATCAACTATGGCGATTTAATGAAAGATTTAAACGAAGAATTTGTAGAAAAGCCCGAATTGGAAATAAAACCAGAATATCCAAAATCAGTATTGATGGAAAAAGAACTAGATGTGTTTGGTTTTTATCTATCGAATCATCCAGTGACGGAATATAAGTTGAAATATCCAAATAGTGTTGCGATTGGTGATTTGAATAAATATTTTGATACTACCATTGAAACTGTCGTCTATGTCGAACATGTCAAAGAAGTTTTGACTAAGAAAAATGACAAGATGTGTTTTCTTTCTGGTAGTGATGAATTATCGACGATCGATATCGTATTATTTCCGAAGATGTATCAAAAATACGCTCATGTCAAAGTAGGTGATATTTTACTTGTGACAGCGAAAGTGGAAAAAAGGTACGATAAACTACAACTTGTAGCAAGTGAACTTTTGATTTTAAAAGAAGAAAATAAATGAAAAAAATCCTATTATCAAATAAAGATAATGGGATTTTTTCAAACAAAAGAACGGTCCCCCTGAGAACCGGTCCATAAAAGAATAAAAAGGGGTTGGCTAGTGTGATACTAGCATGCCAATTCGCCTAATTCGAATTGGTACTGTATATACTAATCGATCTTGTCCTTTTTGTCAAGTCTTTTTTGTTCAAAATAAGAGAAAATCCTGATAAATTAGTTGATAAACGAACAACTGTTTGTTATAATGAATAAGTAGAAAGCATGGTGAGAAAATGCTGGAAGAAATGAAAGGAGTCGGACCAAAGTCACTCCGTTTATTAGAAAAGTTAAATATTCATAATGTAAACGATCTTGTCATGTATTATCCATTTCGTTATGATGTGATTAAAAGAAGCGACATGGAAATGCTTACTCAAGATGATCCTATTATTATGGATGGGGTAGTAGAAAATGTTCCCTCGCTTTTTCACTTTAATCGAAAGATGAATAAAATGACATTTCGCATGCGTAGTGAGGAACAATTGTTTCAAGTTATCATCTATAATCGAGGTTTTTTAAAAAATAAATTAGTACCTGGCGTAGCAATTAGTGTTTTTGGGAAATACGATTTAAAAAGACATACGATTGTTGCCAGTGACCTTCGTTTTGGATTTCTTCCAGATGAAGTGAGAGTAGAACCGGTTTACCATGTAGTGAATGGTATTACATCGAAACAGTTGGGAAGTTTTATCGAAGAAGCACTTCATATGCCATTTGAAGTGGTTGATTATATTCCTGCACCTATTGCTTCTCGTTATCATTTTTTAGGAAAAGAACAAAGTATTCGTGCCATGCATAAGCCACAAAATATCGCAATGTTGAAACAGGCCAGATTACGTACAAAATATGAAGAATTGTTTTTATTTATGCTCAAGATGAATTATTTAAAAAATAAAAAAGGAAAAGAACGAGGTATTAAAAGAAATGTTTCTTATGAAGAAGTAGAAGCATTTTTAGAACGATTACCATTTCGTTTGACCGATGATCAAAAGAAATGTGTCGATGACATTTATCATGATTTAAACGATATCCATAAGATGAATCGCTTATTGCAAGGTGATGTAGGAAGTGGAAAGACGATCGTAGCCTTTATCAGCATGTATATGAATTATTTAAGTGGTTATCAAAGTGCACTTATGGCACCGACGGAAATTTTGGCGATTCAGCATTATGAATCTTTGGTGCGTTTAGTAGAGGGGACGAATATTCACGTTGGATTGTTAACAGGTAAGTTAAAGGCAAAAGAAAAGAAAGCATTATATGTAGGATTGAAAGATGGTACCATCGATATGGTGATTGGTACTCATGCTTTGATCAGCGAAGATGTCATTTACCATAATCTGGGATTAGTCATTACCGACGAACAGCATCGTTTTGGAGTCTCACAACGAGGAAATCTAAAAAACAAAGGATTATTTCCTGATATTCTTTATATGAGTGCGACTCCTATTCCCCGAACCTATGCTTTGACAATCTATGGTGATATGGATATTTCTAGTATCAAAACGATGCCAAGTGGAAGGAAACCAGTTATCACAACGGTAAAACCGTTGAAAGAAATTACTTGGGTATTGAACGAAATGCTCCGAGAATTAAAATTAGGTCATCAAGTTTATGTGATTGCACCTATGATTGAAGAGAGTGAAAATAGTCATTTAGAAAATGTAAAAACATTGACAGAAAAGATGCAAAAGGCATTCGGAAAATATTTTCAAGTAGGGACGTTACATGGTAAGATGAAGAGTACAGAAAAAGATGAAGTAATGAATGCATTTAAAGATAATCAAATACAAATTTTGATTAGTACGACGGTAATTGAGGTGGGAGTCGATGTTGCGAATGCAACGATGATGGTGATCTTCGAAAGTGATCGTTTTGGTTTGTCGAGTATCCATCAATTACGAGGTCGAGTTGGTCGTAATGATTTACAATCTTATTGTATCTTGATTGCCAGAAAAGATACAGAACGTTTACATATTTTAGAAGAAACTTGTGACGGATTTAAAATAAGTGAAGAAGATTTTAAACTTCGCGGAAGTGGTGATTTGTTTGGCTATCGTCAGAGTGGAGATATGAGCTTTCAAGTTGCTAATATTAAACAAGACTATTCTATTTTATTAAAGGCAAAGGAAGATAGTGAAGCTTTTTTAGAAAGTTCTCTTTACGATTCCGATGAATATCAGTATATGAAAAATATGATCGAACAAGCTGTACAATTAGATTAAATTTCTAACTTGACTTTTTTTCGGTTACTGTTATAATGATAATAGCGTGAATACGTTCACGCTTGACGCTCTTACGGACTAAGTGTGAGAGTGCTCAACCAAAAACCCCCTGAGATCCCTAGCAATAGGGATCATTTTTTGTGTTTGTTAGAGTGATACAGAGAATTTGTTTAAAAAATGTTTATCGTAGTATAATATTAAGAAGAATGATTTGATTGTCAAGATACCGTATTCCAAGGATTATCATACATGTATTACAGAAGCAAGGGAAAGGCAAGCTCATCATGATGCCCCTATTTTAAATGATGTTCCGAATTTATCGAAATATGAAGTGATTTATATTGGACCTCCGGTATATTGGAATAATATGCCAGAAGAGATGGTAACTGTTTTAAAAGACATTGATTTTACTGGCAAAGTTATTAGACCCTTTACGACGCATGAAGGATCGGGATTGGGGAATATTCCAAATCAAATCAAAAAATATGTAGAGGTGCTGAAATAGAGGATGGAATTGCCATTCGTGGTTCATCTGTAAATTATGCTAGAAATGAAGCAGAAAAATGGATTTCATATCGTTCTTAGATTTAAAGTGATAGAGAATATTTGCTTGTATGAAACGAGAATGATAAGTGAAAAATAATGGTAAGGATGATTTCATAAGAGGAGGAATGTGTAAAGATGAATAAAAAAATAATTGTATATTTTACCTATACAAATCATACGAAAATGATAGCCGAGAAAATAAAAGAAAAATTAAATTGTGATATTTTGGAGATAAGAACAATGATTCCTTATTCAGAGGATTATGATAAAGTTGTAAATGACGAACAAAATCGTGAAGCAAGTAATTATTTACCTGAAATTCAAAATATTAATATTGATTTGAATCAATATGATGAGATTATATTAGGTACACCAGTATGGTGGTATAGACCGGCCCCTGCTATTAGAACCTTTTTGACGCAGAATGATTTAAGTGGTAAAACAATAAAGCCATATGCCACAAATGCTGGATGGATCGGGAGAACTTTTCAAGAGATAAAATTATTATGTCCTAGATCGAAGGTTGAAGAGGGGATGAATATTGTATTTAAAAGTTATAGTGATCAACTTGTGACGAATCATCAGGATATTGAAAATTGGATCAAAACACTATAAAATGCTATACACAAATATTTAACACATGTCGTAATTTTAAATTTATTTGATTTGTTTACTTTTTTTTGACAAAAAAAGATAAAATAACTATTTTTTTCAATAAAAATATGCTATAATTCATGTATGGAATAAAAAAGGAGGAAATAATATATGGAAGAAAAGCAAATGATTAATGTAATAAAAGAAGATGGAACCCCTGGAGAAGCAGAAGTTTTATTGAACTTCACTTTAGATCTTACTGGAAAGGAATATCTTTTATATACATTTAATGAAGTGGACGATAAAGGTTTAGTAACAGTTCATGCTTCAACAGTAAATCGTAGTGAAGATGGACATATTTCATTAGAAGGAATTGCTACAGATGAAGAGTGGTCTGAAATCAAACGTGTTATGAAAGAAGTTATTAAACAAGTTCAAGCATCAAAAAAAGGCGAATAGGAGTGATTTATTATGAATCCAGAAGAATTAGCGAGATTAACGAATAGAGATAGGTTTGCATCCTTTTATGAAAATTTAGAATTTCAAACGAATCGTTTATTTGAAGAGTTAGAAAATGCTAGAAGAATGCATGCGGAAGAATTAGAGTCATTGCATCAAAGATTAGAACTTTTTAATGACGATAGTGCAAGTTTGGATAGCAAATTAGCAACTTTATCAGTAGGAAATGATTATAGTATTTTACAAAGGGAACAATATGCAGGCTGGCTTTCTATTTTAGATGAACTAGATAGTGCAAGAAGAGCGGTTCAAATGGCGGAAGCAGATGAAGATTTTGAAATTGCTCATAATAATTATGATCGATTGAGAGCTAGAATCGAAAATGCAAAAAATTATTGTATTGAAAAATTTGGTGACGATTCGTTATTAGTGGACAATCACAATTACTCTGATTTTAGAACTTTTTTAAATCAAAGAATTGCGAGTATTGATAATATTCTAGAACACCCTGAAACAGCTATTGATCTTGTAAAACAGGAAGTCGTGACAAGAATAGAAGAATTAGAAAAAGAAAAACAGGAGACGATCAATAAAATATCGACAGCGATTGAAGATAATACGAATGTGTTATCTAGTATTCGTGAACTTCAAAAACAACCAGAAAAAGTAGAAGAGAAAAAAGTGTCAGAATCAGAAAAGACACCTGAACAAATTGATCCGAATGGTCCTACGGATGAAGTAATTGAAGAAACGACTGAAAAAGTAGAAGTTCCTGCTGGTGTAGAGGTGGTAGGTGACGAAACTAAAAATCATCAATATCCAATTTATGATCCTGATAAAGATAAAGTAAGTGAAGATGAGCAACCTGGAAAAGATTATTATGAAAAGCAAAATCAAAATATTACTTCTTCATCTTCTGAAGCTCAACAAGAAAAAGAAGAACCTGAAAAAACAAATGCAGTTGAAAAAACAGATAAATCAGAAAAAACAGATGCACTAGAATTAATTAAGCAAATTGGAAGTAAAAAGAGTAAAATACCAAAAGCAGTAGCAACTTTATTAAGTAAGTCAGCTGGGTTGGGAGCATTCGCGCTTGGTGGTGCTGCACTTCTTGGTTTCGGATGGGTTTCTGCTGTGTTTGGAACATCTGTTGCTACTAAAATTGCAGTAGCTGGAGGACTTACATATGCTGCTAAAAAACTTCATATACCAGCTAAGATTAAAAGTTTTGTTACAAATGCGGTTCAAAAGATTGTGAAAGAATCTAGTCGCGATATACGTGTGACAGAAGAATACGTTCAAAATATTAGAGACTTTGGTACAGAAGCAGTAGAAAACCTTCATAAGGAAGGTGTTATTACTGATGAAGAAATGCAAAATATTCCAGTTCCAAAAATGATGGAGCAGGTAAAAGCATCAGAAGAAGAAATAAAACCTGTTTCGAATCCGGTTCAAG
>CALVRE010000010.1 GCA_944358455.1 uncultured Bacilli bacterium
GAAACCCTCCCTTCTTACAACACACACAATTGCACTACTACGCCTAGAGTATAGCACAAAAAAACAAAAAAGACAATTTGTTTTTGCTTTTTTGTTAACTTTTTGCTTAAAAAAGGAAAATTTAATATGAATTTTCCTTTTTTTATACCTTTTTATTATTTCTATATTAGTTTCTTTCTGCATAAACGCTTGCTTGTTTTCGATCTTTTCCAACACGTTCGAATTTTACATAACCGTCTACTTTTGCATATAAAGTGTCATCAGATCCGATTCCAACGTTATGTCCAGGATAAACTTTTGTTCCACGTTGACGATAGATAATAGAACCACCTGTAACATATTCTCCGTCAGCAGCTTTCGCTCCTAGACGTTTTGATATAGAGTCACGTCCATTCTTTGTAGATCCTTGACCTTTTTTATGAGCAAATAATTGAATATTTAACTTTAATAAATGTAACATAGAAGGCACCTCCTTATTATTTATTAATATTTTGTGATACTTTGATATAACTTGGATAATCTTGTTCGAGTTCTTGCAAGAGTTCAACCATGTTAACAAGTAAAGTATCAATTGTTTTTGTATGTTTTTCTAAATAAATTTTTAAACTTCCTTCTCCTTCTTCATAACGAAGAGCTTGAGAATTGAGACGTAAAATAGCATTGACCGTCGTAATTGCAATACTGCTAGTACTAGCACATACGATATCCTTACCACTTTCATCATAATAAGCATGACCAGTAATGGTAATTTCCGAAATACTATTTTCCTTTTTTTTAACATTCACTTTAATCATAATTATTTCACATCAATCGATTTAATTTCCACTTTAGTATATGGTTGACGATGTCCTTGTTTTTTACGAGAAGAACGATTTTTTTGAGTATAATGATAAACGATTACTTTTTTCGTCTTACCATGTTTTACTACTTCTCCTGTCACAGTTGCATTCTCTAAATAAGGATGTCCAACTTCTTCTCCAGCCATCAATACTTTATCGAATTTTACTTTTTTACCTGGTTCTGCATCTAATTTTTCAATATATAGAACAGTTCCTTCTTCTACTAAGTATTGTTTTCCACCAGTTTCAATAATAGCTTTCATAAATAACCTCCTTTTAATAAATTCTAAGACTCGCCGATCGTAGGTAACATATGTTTTAAAACCTAGTCTGTGCGGTTGTAGAGAGAGGCTCTACACAATTAAAGATTTTACCATACTTTCCTATTTAAGTCAAACTTTTTCTGCAAAATATCTTTTTCCGAAAAACAAAGATTATTTAGATAAAATAAATGTTTACAGTCGCGATAAAACGAATCAATTTTCTCTCCCTTTATTCTTTTTAATTTTGGAAAATGAAAATCATACAAAAAACGTTCTAATAAAAAACGCTCGTAGATGATAGGTACTTGTTTCTTTTCTTCTAATGTCTTAATCATCAAAAAAAGAAAAAAGAAAATGAAAAACAATTGAAAATGAAAACAATAATAAAAAAATAAGAAAATAGATAAATGAAGAGATAACGTAAGCATCCATTCATAGCTCCTCTTAAATGGGAACCACTGTTCTAATAATAAAGAAAATAATTTTGAGCCATCAAGAGGATAGATCGGTAACAAATTAAAGAATAAAAGAGCATAATGATAACACGAGAAAGATGGTGGTAGATCCGTGATACTACAAAGAAACACATAATAGATGATCTGACTCAAGGGTCCCGCTATCAAAATCAAACATTCTTGTATGATTGGACGATTGAGTGATTCACGAAATTTCGTAACTCCACCGAATGGAAAAATGATAATTTTCTCAAAGTTCCATTTCCATAAAATAGCCATTCCTGCATGACCACATTCATGAATAAAAATAAGACTAGTAAATAAGAAAAATTCTTTAAATTGACCCGTTAGTATAACGATAAAAGATATGATGAAAAAGAAGGGATGAAATTCGATCTTTTTAAATATAGTCATTGTAATCTAAGACGTTTCCTTCTTTTTTGAACACAAGATAAAGAGTTTGATTCATCGATTCTCCAAGTAAGCTTCCTTTTTCAATATAATCATATAATTTGACACTTACTTCTTCCATATTTCCATACCAAACATCGATTCCATTCATTTGTTGGATGATGATCGTATTTCCATACCCCTCTTTCTCGCCGATGAAAACGACGAGTCCACTTTCCAAAGAAGGAACCAAATATTGTTTTTCCACCGTTAAATTGACACCATCTAAGTATTTATTTTTTTCTTGATAAGTCAAAGTTTCTTGAAAAACAGGTTCGGTTACCTTTTTGACAAAATTACCAAAAGGAATAGGACTACCAAACATACTTTGATACCAATTATTAACGGTCGCAAACGAAAAATTTGTCTCGTAGACAGTTTGATAAAAAACACTTTTGAAATTCTTATTTGCTTTTAAAGTAATCAAAATCGCAAGTGTGAGAATGGTTGTAATAAATAAGCGGCTGATGAAAGAAATGACAAAGCGAGGAACTTTTTTGGTTTCTTTTTTTTGGTGCAACAATGCTTTTCGCATTTCCTCTCTACGTCTTTTGATATCATTATATTCGTTCATAATTTCACCTAACTCATCGTATGCGAAAAAAGATCTCTTTAGAACTTGGTCAAATGAAATTTGCTACCAATACGATTGATCAAACAATAAAGGATCGTCAGATAAATAATATTGATGAAAAATGAAGAAATGATACTAAAGTAAAATTGAGAAAAAGAGAAAGAAAGCTCTTGAAACATAACAAGAAAAAGATAAGTACCAAAGCGATAAAGAAATAAAGTCACACAAAAGAGGAATAACACATTAACATAATTATTTTTCAAATAACGTGATACGCGGACTAGAAGAAAAGCAAGAAAAAGAAAAAAGAATAGATGGTATCCAAAAGATTTTGTATAGACGATATCATACCATAACCCAACTATCGCACTGAAAAAATAGAATCGTTCTTCATGGCGATAAAAATAAGGATAGATGATAACAAGGGATGTAAGCGTAAAAAGAGGAAATACATATGTCGTAAAGACGGGAAAATAGTTCGAAAATAGCCCCTCTAGAAAAAATGATACGATAGGCAAAAGAATGATCATAGTCATGCTTCGACATCCTTTCTAATTAAGACACTGACCATTCCCAGATTCTCAAAATTAGCTTTGGATTCTACTTCTATCAATTTAGCTAAATCAAAGTGATCCGTCGTCACTTCTTTCACCGTTCCAAGTAAAATACCACTCGGAAAATATTCTCCCATTCCCGTCGTCGTGACATAACTGCCAACTGGTATTTCAACATTTTCGCTGATTCCTTCAACCTCGAAACATTTTTTAGTGCCATCATAATTGGTAAGTAATCCATAGACATAAGTCCCATTCACTTCTATTTTGACCGATATCTTCGATTGTGTTTCCGGACTTGTTAAAAGACGAACGGTACTACCCAAAGCACTGACATCTTCCACTCTTCCAATCAATCCACCAGATGATACGACTGGCATTCCAACCTCGATACCATCATTACTACCTTTATTAATCGTAATAAAATGATACCAATATCCCATATTACGATTAACCGTAATAGCGGAAATAGAATCATATTCCGACAAAGTTTCACTTAAATTCAACATTTCTTTCATCGTCTGAATTTCATATTCTAATTCTTGATTTTTTAACAGTAAACTTTCGTATTCTTCTTCGTACTTAGCAGCATCTGGTTTGATGCTTTGAAAAGGAAGATTTAACGTACGACTAATCGATAACGTCACATCTTGAATCAAATGAAAAACAGGATTGAGTAGTCGTCCTTTCGTCATTAAATTCGTCGCAATCAAAAGAAGAACCGTAACTAATATTCCACCCCATAAATATAATTTCTTTTTTCTTTTTCTTCTTTTGTAATACATAGAAAAGCCTCCTTATATATCATTGTGTTCAAAAAAACTATAATATTGTGATTTTCCTATAATAACATGATCGTTGATGGGAATTCCCATGATATGCCCTATCGTTACCAATCGTTTTGTCAGTTCATAGTCTTCCCTACTAGGCAAAACTTGTCCAGACGGATGATTATGTACACAAATAATACTTGATGCACTTAAGAGACATGCTTCTTTAAACACTTCTCTAGGATGTACTAATGTTTGATTAAGTGTACCAATAAATAACAATTTATCTTTAATGATCCTTTTGTGATGATCCAAATAAATACAATAAAAATGTTCTTGTTTTTTCTTTTCTAACCGATCGTGATAATAATGAAAAACTAGCTTAGCATGATCGATCTTAGATTGTTCGATATCTTGTTCATGTGCTCTTTTTCCTAACTCGAAAGCAGCTAACAACAAGCAAGCTTTGGCAATACCAATTCCATCTATCTTCAATAATTCCTCGATACCCAATTCTTCCAAATGATGAATTCCATTCGTTTTTTGCAAAATAGCAGATGCGATATCACGTACTGTTCCTTTTGAGAAACCACTTCCTAGTAAAATCGTCAATAATTCTTCATTATTCAATCGCTCAGGACCATATTTAACCAAGCGTTCTCTTGGTCGATCATTCTTGGGTATCTCCTTCATTTTGATCATTCATAACCAACTCCTTGTACTTCGTGATAATATTATTACAAATCGTATTAATCGCTTCATCTTCGGTTGTTTGTTTTAAAAGTTCATCATATTGATCCAATGTATCTAAAAAGGCCGTACTAGAAACTTCCATTTGCTTACTATATAAATTATACCCTTTTCTTTCATAGTATCCTTTTATTTTATCTACATTTTCCTCTATCTTTGTAAGGCCTACAAACACATAAAACATCCCATCTTTTTCTTGATAAAGATAATAAGCTAAATTTTTAGTATTATTTTCCATACTCTCTCTCGAGGAATAAACACCTTGTTGGAGAAAATAAATCGTTTCTGTTTTTTCTACATTGCCACTTACCAAATTAAGGTTTTCCTCCTGGTCGTATTGATTAAACATAAAATACGCAAATCCTACTCCAATTACCATTGATAATAAAACCGGAAATATATTTTTTAATTTCATATGATCACCACTATCATCATAGTGTATTTACATGCCTTATTTTGTCGAAAAAAGCATGTTTACATAGACAAAAAAATCTACGTGCATATTTTGCACGTAGATTCTGTTCTTCTATTTACATTTCTTTTAATCTTTCTAGTATTTGTTCTACTGATAGTTCGCTTACCTCACTACTTTTACGTAACTTATATTCGACGATACCTTCACTTGCCTTTTTCCCAACCGTAATACGAATAGGAATTCCAATCAATTCCATATCATTGAATTTGACACCAGGTCTTTCATCACGATCATCGAGTAATGGTTCGATACCAAGGCGATTAATTTCATCATATAACTGATTGGCTAGGTGGTTTTGTATCTCGTCTTTGGTATTAATGATGATGATGGCAACTTTATATGGTGCAAGTTCTAGTGGCCATGCGATACCTTTATCATCTGCATATTGTTCAGCAACAGCTGCCATAATTCTACCTAGACCAATCCCATAACATCCCATTTCCACATATTGCAATTCGTTATTTTGATCAAGGTAACGTAAATCCAAATCCTTAGAATATTTCGTACCAAGTTTAAAGGTATTACCTACTTCGATTCCTTTTTTAAAGTAGAGTTCCCCCCCGCATTTTGGACAAATATCTCCTTCTTTTACATTCTTAATATCAGCAATATAAGCCGCTTTAAAATCCTGATTGTTGACATTGATATAATGATAATCGGTTTTATTTGCTCCAACAATATAATTATGTAATACTTGAATATCTTGGTCCATGATGATAGGAATCTCCAAATCGATTGGCCCTGCAAATCCAACTTTTGCATGGGTAATCTGTTCCACTTCATCTGGTTCTGCCAAATGAACTTCGGATACATGTAAAAGATTAGCCAGTTTCCATTCGTTGATATCGCGATCTCCTCTTACTAAACAAGCATAAAATTGATCGTTAGCTCGATAGATCAAGGTTTTAACAAATTTGGTAGGATCTTGATCTAAAAAGCGGGAAATTTCTTCGATGGTTCCAGCATTTGGAGTATGAACTAACTCTTTTGGTAGTAAAGCCTCTCTTGTTTCCTTTGGATTAGCTAAACATTCACTTACTTCTAAATTAGAAGCATAGTCACATGAGCGACAGAGTACAAGTATATCTTCTCCAATTTCTGTAACGGCTTGGAACTCTTCAGAAAGTAATCCTCCCATTGCTCCTGTAGCAGCTCTTACGATTTTATAGTCAAGTCCCGTTCGATCAAAAATACGTTTATAAGCATCGAACATAATTTGATAAGAATGGTCTAATCCTTCCATATTGGTGTCAAAACTATAGGCATCTTTCATAATGAATTCACGGACACGAATCAACCCAAAACGTGGTCTTGTTTCATCTCGATATTTCGTAGCCATTTGATAGATATTAAATGGCATATCTTTATAGGAACGAATTTTTTCCTTCGCTGCCATGACAAACATTTCTTCATGAGTTGGACCTAACACATAATTACGGTTATAACGATCTTTTAAAGAAAACATATTCGATCCAAAATTATCGCGTCTACCACTTGCCACATATACTTCTTCTGGCAACAAAGATGGCATGAGCAATTCTTGAGCTCCAGTACGATTCATTTCTTCACGAACAATCGCTTCGATCTTTTTTAAGACTCGATATCCAAGTGGCATATACATATAAATTCCATTGCTCGTCTTTTTGATCATTCCACTACGAACAAGTAAATTCCCACTCCTACTCTCTTCATCTTTTACATCTTCGCGCAATGTATAAAAGAAACTATTTTTTAATTTCATCTTTCCACGTCCTTTATATCCCAATCATTATATCATATTCATAGCTCAAATATCCATACTTTCAGCTGCAAACAACTATAAATTTCGATAAAATAACATTAGGAGAGGATCTTATGAACACAAAAGAAAAACTAGCAACTGCCCTAAAAGACTTAATGAATCATAAAGACCTTACCCAAATTACCATCTCCGATATTACGAACCATGCCCATTTAAATCGGCAAACTTTTTATTATCATTTTCACGATATCTACGATCTACTAAATTGGATCTTTCAAACAGAATTGGGGAATCAAAACAAAAAAGATAGCTCTAATTGGGAAGACTGATATGAACCCCGTTTCTTGGACATAGAAACGAGGTTTTTATATGTCAAAATTAAGTTATGAAGATAAAATAAATATATATAATGAGAGAAAAAATGGAGAAACAAGAATTAACTTATCAAAAAAATATTTGATAGGAAAAGATAAAATTGATTATTTAACTAGATTAATAGATAAACATGGATATGATATTCTTAGAACCACTAAAAATAGAAAATTTAACAATTATGAAAAAGAGAAAATTATTAATAGAGTTTTATTAGGTGGAGAAACAGTTTTATCCGTTTCTATAGACGAAGGTTTATTAAGTAATGGAATTTTGTTTAATTGGATACGAGAATATAAAAAAATAGGTTATAATATAGTTGAACGAAAGCGAGGACGTCCAACTATGAATAAAAAAGAAAGTAAACCTAAAAAACACGAAACACTAGAAGAAGAAAATGAAAGATTAAAAAAAGAAAATTTATATTTGAAAGCTGAGCTAGAATATTCAAAAAAATTGAGAGCCGTTGTTCAAGCAAGGAAGAATCAACAACAGAAGAAAAGGTAAATGTTGTAAGTGAACTTCGGCTAAAATACCCATTAATGATTCTTCTACAAGTATCAGGCTTAGCTAAATCTGTATATTATTATACTTTGTCTAAAACAGACAAAGATGATAAAAATAAAGAAATAATAGATAAAATAAAGGAAATATTTATTAATAATAAGGAAAGATATGGTTATCGTAGGATTACATTAGAACTTAGAAATCAAGGCTATAATGTTAATCATAAGAAAGTTTATAGAATAATGGTAAAATTAGGTTTAAAACCTTTAAAGAGAAATAAGAGAAAATATTCATCATATAAAGGAACTGTTGGTAAAATAGCTGATAACTACATTAATCGTGAATTTTATGCAGATAAGCCCAATCAAAAATGGTATACAGATGTTACTGAATTTAATCTTCGTGGAGAAAAATGTTATTTATCTCCAATTTTAGATGGTTTTAATGGAGAAGTAATATCATATAACACTTCTAAATCACCTAATTTAGAACAAATAAATGATATGCTTAATAAAGCATTTGATGGTAAAAATTTAGAAGGATTAATATTTCATTCAGATCAAGGATGGCAATATCAACATCAATCTTATCAACAAAGATTAAAGAATAAAGGAATTAAACAAAGCATGTCTAGAAAAGGAAATAGTATGGATAATGGAATGATGGAAAATTTCTTTGGAATACTAAAAACAGAAATGTTTTATGATCAAGAAGATAATTATGAAACATTAGATGATTTGATAAAAGCAATAGATGACTATATTAATTATTATAATTATGATAGAATTAAAGTAAAATTAAAAGGACTGTCTCCTGTAAATTACAGGTTACAATCCTC
>CALVRE010000011.1 GCA_944358455.1 uncultured Bacilli bacterium
AGGAGGTTTATATTGTGGAAAAGAAAAAGAGTTTCAATAAAGAAAAATTTCAAACAGGCGTAATTATTGTTTTATCTTTAGTTATTGTATTTGGCTTAGCTTATTTTGTACCAGAATTAAAAAACTGTGGAAGTTGTAAAGAAGAAGAATTAGATATTACAGAAATTACAATGGATGAGTATAGAACTTTATTAAATGGGGAAGAAGTATCATTAATTTATATTGCTAGTCCTACTTGTGGTTATTGTGCACAACAAGAACCTATTATGAAACAATTAGTGAATGAATACGGAGTAACTGTAAATTATTTGAATGTAAACAATGTTACTAGCGATGAAGCTAATGAATTATATTCATCTTATGGAACAATGCAAGAGGAAGAATATGAAGCAGATGGTATTAGAACACCAACTATTATTTTAGTTCAAAAAGGAAAAGCAATTGATATGAATCTTGGTAATATTTCTCTTGCTGAATTAGTAGAATTATTACAAAAATATATGACGATAGAGGAGTAAGAATATGAATGACGTTTATGAAAAAGTAAGAGAGTTTAAAAATAAATATCCTATGACAGTAGCGTGGAGATTAAAAGCTAATTCTAAAGTAGTACAAAAGCATTTAAATCCAGATGAACATGTTGTTTACGCTTTTGCTGCTCAAAAAAGTAAAAGTTCTTTTGATATTTTTTCAACAGCTGTAGTAGTACTTACAAATAAAAGAATTTTATTAGGAAGAAAAAGAGTAGTATTTGGTTACTTTCTAGATACTGTTACACCTGATATGTTTAATGATTTGAAAGTAGTATCTAATCTTTTATGGGGGAAAGTATTTGTAGATACAGTAAAGGAATTTATTACTTTATCTAATATTGATAAGAATGCTTTAGATGAAATTGAAACTAGTATTTCAGGCTATATGTTAGAAGAAAAGAAATTATATCCTAATCGTCAAGAAAATCATTCATAATAAAAATAGTTGTTTTAACAACTATTTTTTTGATATACTAATATTGGTGATAATATGAAAAAAATAGTTAACTTTATCATTGTTTTAGGAATATTATTTTTAGTGTTTCAATTTGGAATTAATTTCTTTAAAAGCAAGCATACGGTGGAATATAATTTAAAAGTAGACGATAAAGATATATATATTCATGAGGAATATTACAAAGATAAGACAAGTGATTATTATTTTTTTAAGTTAGAGCTTGATAACAATGATTTTGTCTTTGATATAGATAATAAATTCAATAAGCAAAAGCAAATAATTAGTGATATTAAGTTATATGAAAAAGAAAATTTAGTATGTATTTCACCTGTTTACATAAAAAATAATGAGGATTCTCAAGTTTTTTGTAACATTAATAACGAACAATATTCTTATACTAGTATTAAAGATAAATATAATATAAAAGAGTTCACAGATACTTTAGAGCATTTTAATGAAGATAAATATGAAGTGGCTAATACTACTAATAGTACTATTGGTAACTCTAAAGTATATAAAGACAATATGTATGCTGATGAAATATTAGTTGTCTATGAATATAATGATTTATTAAAAATAACTAAACCTTCTAATGAAAGAATTAATTTTGCAGATTATGATATTTATAATAATGATTTAGGAATTTTAGTAGATAGATATTATATATTACCTATGTTTGAAAATCGACCAGAATATAGAGGATTTGCTATTATTGATATTATTAGTGAAGAGACTGAATACTTATATTTTGATGAGCCAGCGTCTACCAATTTATATATTAATGGCGCAGTAGATGGGAAATTATATTTATTTGATAAAAGTAATTTAATGCAATATGAAATAGATCCTAAAGAAGTAACGTATCGGATTACTGGTGATAAATCTACAGGAGCTCAATATTATAATGGAGAATGGGAAACTAAAAATATTTATGATTTTTCTAAACAAGAATTAACTTTTAATAATGATTTTCCAATTAAAGATAATTATGTAAAAGCTTTTGAATCCAATAAGTTTTATTACTACTATAATAATAAAAATGAATTTTATAAAGTATATAAAAAAGACCTAAATAAGAAAATTTATCTATTCCAATTTGATAATATAAGAGAAGTACAATTAATTAGTGATTATATATACTTTATTAGTGATACCACTTTATATCGTTATGATGATACAGGAGTAAAGAAAATATTAACAAATAAAGAATTTCAATATAATTATAAGAATATATATAGTGCCTATTTTAAATAGGTACTTTTCTTTTGCTATGGCATATAATTTATTAGGAGGGTTTTTAGATGGTACAAAGATATACGGTAACGAAGCAAGAAACTTTAGATGATGTAGCAAAAAAATTTGGAGTATCTACTATTGATATTGTAAAAGCTAATAATTTGGATACTTATTATTTAAATCCGGGAACTGTATTAATCATTCCTAAAGAAAGCGAGAGTGTTTTTCTTGATTATGTAGTAAAAAAAGGGGATAGTTTGTATAGCATTGCTGAAGAATTTGGAACTGATCCTGTAATATTATCAGAGATTAATGGATTAAAATTATATGATTATATTTATCCAAATCAAATTATTATCGTTCCTAAAGAAAATACAAAACTTTATATAACACAAGAAGGAGATACTATTAATAGTTTAATAGAAAAAGGGCATTTAACTTTAAATGACTTACCAACATATAATAAAAATCTTTATTTAATACCAGAACAATTAATTATTAGTGTAGATAAAAAATAAACAATCGAATTTTAATATTAGATTGTTTTTTTATCTAAATTGCATTAAAATATATTTGTATATTATAATAATGTTAGACTAAGGAGGGTATTGATATGATCTTAAGAAAGCCATATGCTTTTTTAATTAAAAAGTTTAAGTTAATTCACTTAATATTAACTGGTATTATTATTTATATCTTTTATAAAAGTTATAAAATTTTATCCTTCTTTAATGCTTATATAGCTTCTTCTAGACATGATGTCATTGATGGATTAAGTGCTAATTATTTAGGACCTTTAATCTATATTGCAATATTATTTGTGATATTTATTAGTATTTTTATTTTCTTATTAATGAAGAATAAAGATAAGCCATATAAATATTATTTAGCGTCTATTATTTATTATTTTTTGCTAATTGTAGGGCTTATTTTTATAAGTTTACAACTAGATAATATATCTTATAATAGAATTGATACTATGTTATTAAGAATTAGTAGAGATGTTTCATTAGTATTATGTTTAGCCCAAATACCATTTATTATCATGGCTTTAGTAAGAGCAGTTGGCTTTAATATCAAAAAATTTAATTTTCAAAAAGACTTAATGGAGTTACAAATTGATGAAAAAGATAATGAAGAATTTGAGTTAGATATCGATATTGATTCTGATGATGTAAAAACAAGATTTCGTAGAAGAATTAGAATTATCAAATATGTTTTGAAAGAAAATAAATTAATTGTATTGACTTTAGTAGGAGTTGTATTAATCATCACTGGTGCTATTCTGCATAATACGATGTATGTAAAAAATAAAGTGTACGAAGAACAAGAAATATTTAAGTCTAACGGATTAGAGATGCATGTTATCGATAGTTATCAATTAGATACGGATACTTTTGGTAATGATGTTACAAATAGTAAATATAGTTTTGTAGTGGCAAGAATTTATGTCAAAAATATATCTGATAATCCTTTGTCTTTTAGTACCAGCAATTTTGAATTACGAGTTGGAAATAAAAAATATCGTATTGATAATAAATATAATAACTACTTTATCGGACTAGGAGACACTAGTGATACTATTAAAGTAGAAAGTAAGAAAGAGGATATATTTATTTTAGTATATCGAATAGATAAAGAAGATATCAATAGTAGTAAAAGATTAGAATTTGTTAGCGGTTATAAAGTAAATGGGATTGAAAGAATTTATCACTATATTAAAGTAGATTTAAAACCAAAGACGAAAGGAAAAGAAGAAAAAATAAAAGAGGTAAAATTACAAGAAAAATTAACTTTAGAAGAAAGTATATTAAAAAATACTAGTTTTACTATTCGTAATGTAGAAATGAAAGATAGATTTTTATATACTTATCAACAGTGTGTAAGGCAAGAATGTTATACTTTTAATGATTATATTACTCCAAAAGTAAATACTAGTAGGAATATGATGGTTATGAAGTTAGATTTTGATTTATCCATAGATAGTAGTTTATATAACGATAAGTTAGAGAATAATTTTATCTCATTATTTGGGCATATCAGATATGTTAAAAATGATAAAGAATATACGCAAAATGTAGAGATAGCAGATATTACACCAGATGTAGTAAAAAATAGCAAATATTATGAAATTAGTGGTGATGCTAAAGATGCGGATGAAGTGTATTTGGATATTATTATTTTAGATAAAGTATATACTTATGTATTAAAATAAAAGGGATATTAAATTAATATTTCTTTTATTTCAGGAAAAGAGAATGTTATAATAACAATAGGTGGTAGTATGAATAAGTTTAGATGTGAAATTTGTGGTTATATTTATAATTCACTTGATGGAATAGATCGTTGTCTGTTATGCGATGGAAATAAAAAGGATATTCTTCCTTGGAATGAACAAGAAGGTTTTATTAAAGAAGAACGTGAAAAGAAAAGAGTGTGGATTTCAAAATTAAATCCAAGTATTGCTAGAATTGAAGAATTATGTATTGATTGTGGTATGTGTCAAAGAGTTTGTACGGAACAAATCAATATTTCTTATGATAAGCAAAAAGCGGATAATCCTATTTGTATTCATTGTGGACAATGTATTATGAATTGTCCTACGAAAGCATTAGTACCTAAATATGATTATAAAAAAGTTTTAGATTATTTGAATGATACAGATTATACTGTAACTATTTCGGTAGCTCCTTCGGTAAGAGTAGCGATTGGAGATTTATTTGGTTTTGCAGAGGGTACTTTTTTAGAAGGTAAGTTAGTAAGTGCTTTGCGAAAATTAAAATTTGATTATGTATTTGATTTAACTTTTGGTGCCGATATGACAATTATGGAAGAGGCTAGTGAGTTAATAGAACGTATCAAGGAAAAGAAAAATCTTCCTCAATTTACTTCTTGTTGTCCAGCGTGGATTAAGTATTGTGAAATTTTTCATGATGAATTAATTCCTAATTTGTCTACTACCAAAAGTCCTATTAGCATTCAGGGTTCTCTAATTACTTCTTATTTTGCTGAATATAATAATATAGATAAAAATAAATTGATTAATGTGATGGTAGCGCCTTGTGTAGCTAAAAAATATGAAATAAAAAGAAAAGAATTACCTGGAATGAATTATGTCATTACTACACAAGAACTAATTATGATGTTGAAAGAATGGGAAATAGATTTTAATTCTTTAGGAGAGGATCAGTTTGATTCTCTTATGGAACGAGGTAGTAGTAGTGGATTAATTTTTGGGACTAGTGGTGGAGTTATGGAATCATCTCTTAGAACTATGTATTATTTGTTAACTAAAAGAAAGGCGCCTAAAGAATTTTATCAATTAGAAGATATTAGGGGAGTAGAAGGCATAAAAGAAACAGAAGTTAATATTGATAAGTATCATTTTAAGGTTGCAGTTGTTAATGGTATGAAAAATTTAGAAGAAATATTAAAAAGAAAAGAAGAATATACTTATATAGAAGTTATGAACTGTCCGGGAGGATGTATTGGTGGAGGAGGGCAACCATTGTTACCAATCAATAAAAATAAAGACTATATAAAGGCAAGAATGAATTCTCTATATCAAAATGATCAAGAATCTAAAATTAAAGATTGCTATGAGAATAAAGATGTGATAGATGTATATCATTCTTATTTAGGTTATCCTTTAAGTAAGAAAGCATTAGAGTTGCTTCATACGTCTTATAAAAGTAAGAGGAGTATGTTTCTAAATTTTAACGAAAAAAAATAAACATTATTTTAGTTATGTTTATTTTTTTCTATTATAAATTTATTTTTATATCTGCTTTTTTTGTTTCTTCTGCTTCAAAAAACTCTTTTTTGATTAATGCTTTTTGTTTAGCAATTAAACTAGAAGGGAAAGAAACTACCATTTGATTATAAGCTGATACATTCGAATTATAAACGCGTCTTGCTGCTTGTAAATGTTCTTCCACTTCAATGATTGATTTTTGTAAAGTAATATAAGTTTGACTTGCTTTTAATTCTGGATAGGATTCTACTAAAAGATTAATTTTTTCTAAATTTTTGCTTATCTTTTGATTTGCTTCATTTTTTTCTTCTAAAGTCATGTTCTTTCTAAGATTGATAATTTCAAATAATGTTTCTTTCTCATGTTTTGTATAAGATTTAACAACATCGATCATTTTATTTAGGACATCATATCTTTTAGTTAAAGCAATATCAATACCAGAATCTGCTTCATCAATTTTTACAATATATCGATTAAATTTATTTGATATCATAATATACCAAATAAAAGCGATAATAACTATTACTAAAGCTATTATAATTAAAAATTCCATTTCTAAACACTCCTTTTAAATAAATCGTTATCTAAATCCAGTATATCTACGAATTCAGTAATGATTTTTATTTCATTTAATATTTTTTCTTTTTCTTTCTTTAAATCAATTTTTTTATAAATATTAGGTTCAAATAAATCTTTATCATTATGAATACCAACATGCATTTTATTATCTATAAAACAGAAGAGTAGATTACCTGTAATTTTTCTATTTAGTTCTTTTATTTTCTCCATTGTATTAGGAGTTAAAATATAAAAAGCATCAAATTCATTTTCTGCATACACTTTAAATATTTTGTTAAATTCTACATCTTCCATTTTTATTCTATGGTATATTTTAGTACTGAATAAACCACCTTGTGTAGCACCATAAAAATTTTTTTCATATATTTGTACATTAGCTTTGAATTTTTTGTTAAAATCGAAAATAAACCACTGACCTTTAAAAATAGTTGTATAATGAGTATTGCCGTCACTATCTTTATGTTTTTCTTCAATTTCAACATCAGAAGAAGAAAAGTTTATATTTTTGTATTTTGCTATTATATAATCGTTAGAACTATACCGATCTCCTGTATTCATCATATTAGTTTTTTCTATGATTTCTTCATCTAATCCGACATTACTATGATATTGAATATCGGTAAAAAAATCTTTAAATGCTTCTAGAACTATATTTCTTTTGTAAATTGCTTTATAGTTTTGACGATCACTTTGAGTGAAAAAACTACTAGCAAATACAATAAAAATCATAAATATGGAGAAGAAAAAACATGCTTGTATATCTTTAGTAGAAATCGATATTATTAATGAAATGATAAATAAAATAGCACACGATATGAGAACTTTTCTGTTTTTAGCGATGATTTTTTTTCTTAGTCGTTCTAATTCTTCTAAATAATTCGTATATTACACCTCCTTATCTTATTTATAATTATAACATAAATTAACTTGTGAATGGTTTAAATAAAGTATTATCTAAATTTAAAATATCTATAAGTTCCATGATAATTTTTATCTCATTGCATATTCTTGCTTTTTCTTCTTTAAAAACAATTTTCTTTAAAATTTTTGGTTCTAGGAAATCTTTATTGTTATGAATAGCAATATGGAGTCTATTATTGATAAAGCAAAATAATAATTTACCTGGAATTTTTTTATTTAATTCTTTTATTTTTTCCATAGTATTAGGAGTTAAGATATAAAAAGCATCGTGAGGTTCGATGGCATATACATCAAATAATGTATTAAAATCCATATCTTCTAATTCTACTTTATGATAATCAGTACTAAAGAACCAACTATTGCCCAGTTTTGCTCCTTCAAAATCTTTTTCACGAATTTGAAGATTGGCACTAAAATATTTATTAAAATCGAAAATAAACCATTGACCTAAAAATATAGTACTTAGGTATGTACGTTTATTATTTTTATTCTTATTTTCTTTGATAATTTCAATATCTGCAAAATGAAAGTTTACATTTTTGTAATTACCATGTATATAATCATTAGAAGTGTATTTATCACCCATGTCAATCATATGAGTTTGTCTAATGATTTTTTCATTTAATCCTTTATTCATATCGTAATGAATATTAGCAAAAACATCTTTAAAAGCCTCTAGTACAATGAACTCTTTATAAATTGATTTGTATTTTTTGACTTCTTCATGCATATATTTATAATAGGCATAACTAGGAAATGAATAGCATACCCAGAATAAACAAAGAGATATCATACCAATTATTTGGTCTGAAGAAACTCTAGCAAATATAAAAAGAGTTATCGATAAAATAAATAAAAAAATCATTATACTTAAATTTATTATACTTTTTTTAACAATCTTTTTTCTAAACTGTTCTAAATTTTTTAAACTATATATATTACATCACTCCTTGAATAAATCTATTATAACATAAACGGTACATATTATAAGACAATAGGAATAAAATTTATTAATGTAAATACGATAATTGACAAAAACAAGACAATAGTGTATTATTATAAATGCAATGGCAAATGGGTCTATAGCCAAGTGGTAAGGCATGGGACTGCAACTCCCTGAGCGTTGGTTCAAATCCGACTAGGCCCTCCATTAAGTTTTGAACATGATAACGAGATTATCATGTTTTTTCTTGTCCGATTATGTTATAATGAAGATACTTGGGGGGAGTGACGTCTGTGAATATTAAATTTTATACAGATATTGCTAAGTATCGTGATTCTATTATCGATGCTTTTACGGAAGAATATGGAGAAAAATATCGTGATACGATTACGAAACGATATGATGAGTTAGAATTTTATCATTATTTAATACCGGGTGGATTAGAAGATGTTTACAGGCAAGAAGTAAAACAATTAGAACGATTAAAAAAGAAAATAAATGGTCACGAATCAGAAGTGAAAAATCGTGAATTAGTTCAAAAATATAATCAATTGTTAGATGAATTGATCTCGTTAGAAAAATACCTGTATTATCATGATTTAGTGAAAGAACATGTCTTTTTTAAACACATTAATGCTTTTATTGATCGTAATCAAAAGTATTTGACAGAGGAAGACCAGAAGAAATGGCAAGAAACCCATAATTTTTTTGATTTGGAACATGGAGAAATATTACTTACGATATTGGATGTTAATTATCGTGATTTAAGTTATTATAACAATCATCTATATGAAGACAGAATTAGTAATTTTTTGCCCAACGGGTTACTAGAAAGTTTTTTATTTGGAAAAGTAAAGGAAAATCAATGTGAAAATAGCGCCTTATCGATGATATATGAGCAACAAAGAAAGTATGAAGAAATCATTGGAAGACCATTTGAAGAAATGAATATTACGGACGATGATGTGCTTAAATTAAATCAAGATCGTTTGCAAATGATCGACGATTTGCTTTGGGATTACTATAGTCATTTTTTAGGTTATAGCATGAATTTAATCGAATATCAAAACAAAAAATATATTTTTGATATGCCTCTTTCACTCGACGTGGATGGACTAGTAGCATTCTTTTATCCATGTGTAAGAAAAAAGGGAAATAAATTTATTTATTCCCCATATATTGTTTTTCCTCCGACGACAATATGTTACTTACAAAATGATCATACTTATATTCATGAAATTGCCCATGGAATCAATACCAATGTCGAACATCTTTCTAATCGTTTCGTCGTAAATTGTGGTTTAGAAAAATTCGAATATTATAAAAAGAAAGAAAAAGAAAAAGAAACGACAAGTCGTAAGTATGAATGTCTCAATGAGTTTTTAAATGATTATCTTGCTAGTCGAGTAACCAAACATCTTCATCAAAAAGGAATTTATATTTGGCAGAAAGAACATAGTTCTAGGGCAAAAAAGAATAATTATCAGAAGTTTTATTGTTATATTGAACCATTCTATTTGAAGTATAAAGATGCTTTTATCGATTATTTTATGACGGGCAATAGAGCATCTTTAGAGTCTATTTTACCATCTGATTTGGAGAAAATGGCACAGCTTGCCAACTATATTTATTACGATTATTACAAGAAAATAAATAAGATTGAAAACGAAAAAGATCTCGTTAAAAAACATCGAGGATTGACAAAAGCAAATCAAAAAATCAAAAGAATTAGTCATGATTATCACCATAACATAGGACTATAAGACTTGACAATTGTGATAAAATAAAAGTAGAAAGAGGGATAGTATGACTGGATTATTGTTTACATTCGGATTAGGATTATTTATATTAGTGGGAGCTATTATCGTTTTTGTAACGAAAAATAATGATAAATTTGTATCTTTTTCCATTAGTATTGCGTTCGGTGTGATGGCAGCTTTAATTATAGGAGAACTCATTCCAGAAACGTTAGAGTTGATGCAGACGAAATACGATCTATCAAAAAGTATCGTTATGATGTTTATTTGTATCTTAATTGGTATCAGTGTTTTAAAACTGTTAGATTTATTCATTCCTGATCATCATGCTGACGATGGGGTTGAGAAAGAACATCATGACCATTTGGCCCATATTGGTTTTGTCTCTAGTGTAGCTTTGGTGTTACATAATATTATTGAAGGAATGGCGATTTATAGTACGGTTACAACGTCACTACAATTAGGTCTTTTAGTAAGTATTGGAGTAGGTCTTCATAATATTCCCCTCGGAATGGTAATTACTTCTACTTTTTATAAAGCAAATAATGATAAAAAGAAAACTTTGTTGATCGTACTTGGAATTTCACTATCTACCTTTTTAGGCGGAGTATTGATGTACTTTTTAACTGGAAAAGTAATTAATGATGTTGTGCTTGCCATTTTACTTGGCATTACATTAGGAATGTTAATTTATATTGTATTATTTGAATTATTACCTCAGATTCTTCATACGAAATATAAAAAGACAACGATGATTGGAATTGTAATCGGCGTTTTACTTTTAGTGGCTAGTTTATTTCTTGAATAGTAATAAAATAATACGGAATGTCATAAAATGAATTGACGAAAATCAGAAAAGAGAATATAATATATGATACTCAGGGGAGGGACTATATGAAAGAGAAGGATATGCGTAAAGGATTACATATTGAGCATCCCAATTTAATTAACAAAGATGTTTATTTTACTTCATCAGCATTAGAGAAGAGTATGTATCCAAACAAAGTGGTTTTTAACGATGTCAATCGTGCTTTATTAGAAATGTATATGACAAATTTCTTAGATGAATATGATGTGAAAGTAAACATGATTCTTTGTGATTATTATAAAGGAAATATTTCCTTTTCATTAGCAGAAAATAAGAAAATCGATAAGAAACGTTTAGAGAAGAGAGTTCGTGGGATTATTGAGGCACAAAGCAAAAATAAATCTTATGATCTATCCCAAGTGGATACGATGACATTTAAAGATGTATTAAGTCGTCTTTTTGTTCATTATTGGGATATTGATTTTCGTTTAGGTACTTTGAATCACATATTAAATGAAAAACAACGTTATTTTAAAAAGATGGGTTATCAGTTTCAAGATTTATACTATGATAAAGACCAATTGATGGTTCGTCTTCAAAATACGGCAACGGGTAAAATGTTTGTTGCACCATATAATGGTTCATTTGAAAAACGTAATAGTGATTTTGAAAATACTTGTCTAGATATGGTTGATCATATTTTAAAACCAGAATACCAACAATTACAAGATTGGAAATCTTCTTTAAAAGGAAAAGAACCAATTGTCGTTGTCGATCAAAAGAATCGTGTTTATAATTTCTATATCGATGGCGAAAACAGTTATTTGGAAGATTGTTTGATTTCTGGTGAGCAAGATGCCATTTCCAATCAACAATCGAAAAAGATTACATCCTTAAAACCATTCTTTCATTCTAATTTCTGGTTGCCAAAATATTTTGCGATGAATCAATTACGTATGAGTTTAAATTCTTATCGTATTCCGACATCTTATTTGCCAGAGACGTTAGTGAATGAAGAAGAAAAGCAAGAAAAAAATCAAAATCCTACGAAGCAGTTAAAAAATAATTCTAAATAACACTAGTTTTGTCGAAACAAAAGACAAGTAGTAAGAATGGTGATAAAGTAATCATAGAGGTGAGGCACTATGAATTACCACCATCATATAGAGAATATTTTTAACGATATGATCGAGGATGTTCGCTTTATCAAATTATCTACTTGTTTCTTACGAAAGAGCAAGTAGATTTTTTCAATTTTCTGTATAGTAAAAGTCAATTGACAAACGGCTCTTTTTCTGAGAGAATAGTAATAGTAAATGCGAGGTGGAGAAAATGTATCAAGAACGAATTGTTTTGACTGAAAAAGATATATTAGAAAAAGAATTTAAAATTGATACAAGAGGTTATCGTCCGCAAGAGGTGGATAAGTTTTTAGATACCATTATTCGCGATTATGGTGAATTTGGTCGAATTATCCGTGAATGTGAACAGGATAAAAAGGAGATTATCGAGGAGAATATTAAATTAAAACAGGAGATTCGTACATTGCGAACAAAACTTGATGTGTTAAAAGATAGTACTGGAAATGAAACGAGCAGTGCGGATGTTCTTCGTCGTTTATCGAATCTAGAAAAAATAATATATGGAAAAGAATAATATTTTGACAGACGCTGCATGCTTGTCATGTAGAGGAAAGTCCATGCTCACACTATCCTGTGATGGTAGTAGTGTTCGTGCAAAGGGAAACCATAACCTTTGGTAGCACAACCTTGTGCTAACGGCATCGAAATGACCTAAGGATTTTCTATGGTTAAAGTAGATATAAAAGTGCCATAGTGACGAATCGACTTTGAAAAAAGTCGGGTGGAACGAGGTAAACCCCGCGAGTGAGAAACCCAAATTTTGGTAGGGGAACTTGGTCTAAGAGAAGAAAGAATTTTAGCCGAGATCGAAAAAATCGATAGATAAATGTCTGTCGCCTAGTAATAGGAACAGAACATGGCTTATAAAATATTATTTTTTTTACCACAAAATGAAAGTTGGTGAAACTTTGAAAGAGATCGGAGAGCGCCTAAAAGAAACGCGGGAAAGCATCGGTGTGTCAATTGAAGAAGCTGCTGAAGATTTAAAGATGCGTCCGGCTCAAATCGAAGCGATCGAGTCAGGAAATATGGAAGTATTTAAAGATATTTTTTATCTAAAGTATTTTATTCGTGATTATTCAAAATATCTTGGACTTAATTATGAAGATATGGTAGATGAATTTAACGAATATTTATTTGATTATACTTCTAAAATATCGATCGAAGATATTAAGAAGGCAAAAAAACGTGCGAATACAGAAGAAAAAAAGGAAGAAACCAAAAGAATTGCTTCTCCTTATACGATCGAACATAAAAGAAAATTATCGATTCCTAGATATGTCATTGTTATTTTGATACTAGTGATCATTGCTATTCTTAGTTATGTGATTGTTTCTTATTTAAATGAAAGAAAGGCACCACAAGAGGATACTGTTGTGATGAGTATATTGGAATAGGAGGACATTATGAACTTACCAAACAAACTTACCATATTTCGTATTATATTAGCTTTTGTTATCATTGGTATTTTATTATTTCCATTCGATGCAACAGGTATCGATATACCAAGACTTTTTATTAATGAATCGATTGTTGTCAATGTAAAATATATTGTGGCAGGAATACTTTTTATCATTGCATCGATCACCGATTCCATCGATGGCTATATTGCTAGAAAGTACAATATGATTACGGATTTCGGAAAAATGATGGATGCTATTGCCGATAAAATTTTAGTGAATTCCGTTTTAATTATTTTAGCGTCAATGGGATTTGTTCAACCAATCATCGCAGTTATTATTGTCGTTCGTGATACGATTGTCGATTCGATAAAGATGATTGCGGGTAGTAAAGGTAAAGTTGTGGCTGCAATTAAAACGGGAAAATTGAAAACGATCTTTTTAATGGTAGGAATTGCTTTGACATTATTCTATAATTTACCATTCGAATTATGGAATTTAAAAGTATCGGATTTCTTGCTTATCTTGGCAGCGGTATTATCTTTGATATCAGGATTCCAATATTATTACCGTTATCGTGATTTACTATTTGAAAATGATAAAAAGAAAGAGATAGAAACACTATAGAGTTAGTGTTTTTATTTTGTGTGATTGCAAATAGAATTGGAAAGCTATTACAATCGAGTAATAATGTTTTTGATAAAATTAAATATTGTCAGAAAACTTTCTAATGGTTCTTATAAGAATTCTTATAAAAATATCTTTAGAAAAAAAGTAAAATTTTAACAAACAAATGTTCGTAATAAGTATTGACATTCCATTTTGAATGTTATACAATGTATTTGTAATACGTTAGGAGGAATATAGATGGTCAAAACAACAACTAGTGATAAAACATTAGATCAAGTATTATTAGATATTGAAAAACAATTCGGTAAGGGTGCCGTTATGAAATTAGGAGACCATGAACAAAGAAAGATCGATGTTATTCCAAGTGGAAGTATTTCTTTGGATATTGCCTTAGGAATTGGTGGATATCCAAAGGGAAGAATCATCGAAATATATGGACCTGAATCAAGTGGTAAGACGACGTTTGCGCTTCATGCAATAGCGGAGGCTCAGAAAAAGGGTGGAAGAGCTGCTTTTATCGATGCGGAACATTCACTTGATCCAAAATACGCAGCCAATTTGGGTGTCAATATTGACGAATTATTGTTATCTCAACCTGACAATGGAGAACAAGCGTTAGAAATTTGTGAAGCGCTAGTACGTAGTGGTGCGATCAGTGTGGTCGTAATTGACTCAGTTGCTGCTTTAGTACCACAAGCGGAAATCGAGGGAGAAATGGGAGATTCTCACGTAGGACTTCAAGCACGTCTTATGAGTCAAGCGTTACGTAAATTATCTGGCGTGATCAATAAGACGAATACGATTTGTATTTTCATCAATCAGTTACGTGAAAAAGTAGGTGTTATGTTTGGAAATCCAGAAACAACTCCGGGAGGACGAGCTCTTAAGTTTTATGCATCCGTTCGTCTCGAAATCAGAAGAAGTGAACAAATTAAATTAGGAACAGATATTGCTGGAAATAAGACGAATATTAAAGTAGTAAAAAATAAGATGGCACCTCCATTCAAAACTTGTAGCGTCGATATTATGTATGGAGAAGGAGTATCCGTAGAAGGTGAAATTGTCGATTTAGCAAGTGAAGCTGGTATTCTGGAAAAGAGTGGAGCTTGGTATGCTTATAATGGTGAAAAACTGGGACAAGGTAAAGAAAATGTCAAAGAACTTTTAAAAAACAATCCAAAATTAAAAGCGGAATTAGAGCAAAAAGTACGTGATTATTATGGTATTAGTCAAACTGACTCTAAGAAAACAGACAGTAAAGAATCGAAATAAAGAGAATTTATTCTCTTTATTTTTTGTTGCAAATTAGTAAAAAATACGATAAACTGAAATAGAAAAGAGGATGTTATATGAAGAAACATGGGTTTACACTTATTGAATTATTAGCTGTGATTGTTATTTTAGGAGTGATTGCTTTGATTGCAACACCACTTGTCATGAATACGATCGAAGAAAGTAGAAAATCATCTTTTCAAATTAGTGTTCAACATATGGTTTCTGCCATCAGAACGGATCAAGCCAATCAAGATTATATTGCTGTTTATTATACATTTCCATTGTCAGCAAACTCGACTTTAAAGCTAGATGGTGATACTTCAGAATGGGTCGGATCTGCTGAAATCGATGAAAAAGGAAAGATCGCGTTTGCTGTTTTTAACGGCAAATATTGTGCTTATAAAACTAAGAATGATTTTGATTTTCAAGTTGTAACAGGAAAATCACAATCAGAATGTTTAGCGTTTTATCAATCTTAAAAAGAACTGTTTCACAAATGAAAACAGTTCTTTTGCTTTTCTATACCCACAAATTTAAACATTGACTTATCTATTGATTAACGGTAAAATAAGAATAGAGTGAAGGTTTTCACTCCACGATAATAATTTAGAAAATGGAGGAATAATATGAATGAAATCGCATTCTCCATTTTATTAGTACTAATTGGACTTTTTGTAGGAATGATAGTAGTATTTGTTATTAATTATATCAGAGGAAATATAGCTTCTAAGAAAATTGAAACGATGCTTGAAAAAGCAAAAAAAGAGGCTGAGAAAGCAAAACGAGATTTCTTGTTAGAAGCAAAAGAAGAAGCTCAAAAACTTAAAGTTGAAACTGAAAAAGAAATAAAAGAAAAGAAAAATGAAATTAAAGAGTCAGAGGAGAGATTATTAGTTCGCGAGGGCAATATGGATCGTCGTGATCAAACTTTGCAAAATCGTGAACAGATGCTCGAAGAAAAAGAAAATAATTTAATTAATAAACAAAAAAGTGTCCAAGAAGAACAGAGTAAAGTGGAAGAAATTAAAAAGGAACAGATTGAATTACTGGAAAAGATCGCTGGTTTTAGTAAAAATCAAGCGAGAGAAATGGTTCTAAAGAAAGTAGAAGAAATGATGAGTTTAGAGATAGCTGGTCTCATCAAAGATAAAGAAGCAGAAGCGAAATTAGAAGTTGATAAAAAAGCAAAGTCACTGCTTCTTACTTCTATGCAGAAATATGCGGCTGATGTAGCAGGAGAACAAACTGTTACGGTAGTCACACTTCCCAATGATGAAATGAAAGGACGAATTATTGGTCGTGAAGGACGTAATATACGCACGATCGAAGCGGTTACAGGAGTGGATTTAATTATCGATGATACTCCAGAAGCAATTGTATTATCAAGTTTTGATCCATTACGTCGTGAAATTGCTCGCGTTACGATCGAAACATTGATTAAAGATGGAAGAATTCATCCGACAAGAATCGAAGAATTATATGAGAAAGTAACGAACGACATGAAAGTAAAAATTCGTGAATATGGAGAAGCTGCTTTATTTGAGTTAGGTTTGACGAAAGTAGATCCAGAATTAGTGGAGCTTTTAGGAAAATTACATTTCCGTACAAGTTATGGTCAGAACGCGTTACAACATTCGATCGAAGTCGCCCATCTAACTGGTATTATGGCGGCTGAAATTGGTGAGAACGTAACGTTGGCGAAACGTGCTGGACTTTTCCATGATATTGGAAAAGCGATCGATCATGAAGTGGAAGGAAGTCATGTTGAACTTGGAAGTGATATCGCGAAGAAGTATCACGAGAATGAAGTAGTTGTCAACGCGATTGAATCCCACCACGGGGATAAGGAACCAACTAGTATCATTTCTGAACTTGTTGCAGTTGCCGATACCCTATCCGCTTCTCGTCCAGGGGCTCGTAATGATTCGCTCGAAAATTACATTAAACGTCTTCAAGACTTGGAGAACATTGCAAATGATATGGAAGGTATCGAAAAAACTTATGCTGTTCAGGCCGGCCGAGAATTACGTGTTGTGGTCAAACCAGACGAAATCGATGATCTTACAAGTTATAAGATCGCTCGTGATATTAAAAATCGTATTGAGGAAGAATTACAATATCCTGGTACGATAAAAGTAACGGTTATTCGTGAAACGAGAGCGACAGAAGAAGCAAGATAATAAAAACAGTTCATGATTTGAACTGTTTTTTGCATGCTTAACGATAATATGGCCCATAATAATAGGGAGGATAATAGTAATTATTAGAATAATAATAAGGACGATTATAGCCATAACCTCCACCCCAGAAGGCTGGTGCAAGTGCCGCACCAGTTACACCACCTAGAAGAAATGGAAAGGCAAATCCCCCAATAAGACGATCGTCATTATTATTGATATATCCTGTATTCGTTTGATAAGTTGGATATTGACGATTGATTGGATATTGATAATTAGAATACATAATATTACTCCTTTCATAAATATAATATGGAAAAATAAAAAAAGGGTGAAATGATGAAAAATGAATTAGAAAAATTAAGTAAGACAATCGTAAATTATTCGTTGGAAGTAAAAGAGAAGGATCGAGTTCTAATCACATTAGGAAGCAGTGAATGTAGACCGCTTGTACAATCTTTGATAAGGGAAATTGTAGCAGTTGGAGGACTCCCTTTTATTAAAGTGAAAGATATTATTTTAGATAATGATCTTTTAGCACTTACGACCAAAGAGCGCATTCAAGAATTGCGAAATCAAGGAGAATATGAAGTGGAACACTATGATTGTTTTATCAACATTCGCTATACAGAAAACGACTATGAAGGAAAAAATATTCCTCATGAGGTAATTCAAGAATTGGGAAAAGCAATGGAAAAAGTCGATCATATTCGGATTAACAAGCGTAGGTGGGTACTTCTTAATTATCCATCGGTTGTCGATGCTTTTAAAGCTCATATGAAAATTGACGAATTTTATTCTTATGCAATGAAGGTAATGACAACCGATTATGAAGAAATGTGTGAACTTTCCAAGTCTTTAAAAGCACGTATGGAAAAGACCGATAAAGTACGTATCGTAGGACCAAATACGGATATTACGTTCTCGATTAAAGGGATGCCGGCCATCCCTTGTTGTGGAAAGAGTAATATTCCTGATGGTGAAGTTTATACCGCACCCATCAAAGAAAGCGTCAATGGACGAATTACTTATAATACACCATGTCCTTACCAAGGGAATGTCTATACAGGCGTTAGTTTAGTATTTCAAAATGGTAAGATCATGGAAGCTACTTGTAATGAAAATGATGAATTATTGAATAAAATTTTTGATACGGATCCAGGGGCACGTTACATAGGAGAATTTTCCCTTGGTTTTCATCCAGAAATATTAGAACCGATGGGGGATATTTTATACGATGAAAAAATATTGGGAAGTCTTCATTTCACACCAGGAAGATGTTACGAAGATTGTGATAATGGTAACACTTCTGCGGTTCATTGGGATATGGTTTTAATTCAACGGAAAGAACATGGTGGAGGTGAGATTTACTTCGACGATGAATTGATTCGTAAAGATGGTATCTTTTTACCAGAGGATCTAAAACCACTTAATTATCACTTAAAATAGAATATTATTCCTACTTATTCGTATAATGAATTAGGGTGATTCTATGAAGAAATTCTTCCAGGTGGTAGGAATGATCAGTTTGATTTGTGTTAGTTTTTTTGTTACAGAAAAGACAGCTAATGTTGTGAAGGATGCAGATACGATCATGATCGAAATAAAGAAAAAGAATGATTCTGTTGCGTATGATGCAATAGATGCGACGATCGATGGTAACACGATTATTCCTGGAATTTCTGGTAAAGAAGTGGATATCGATAAAAGTTATGATAAAATGAAACGCTATGGAAGTTATTTGGAAAGTTTATTAGAATATAAATTAGTCGCACCACAAGTTTCTCTATCGAAAAATTACGATAAGTATATTATCAGTGGAAATCCTACTAAAAATATGGTGACATTTATTTTCTTAGTAGAAGAAAGTGACGATGTGGAAGAGGTTATCAAACAACTTGAAAAAACAAATACCCCAGCTAATTTTTTCTTGGATGGAAATTGGTTTGAAAAAAATAATAGTAAAGTATTAGAATTAATCGAAGACGGATATGAAGTAGGTAATTTATCTTATGGGCGTAATTATCAAGATTCGTCGTTTGTATGGATGGATACGATTATCAAGAAAGTAGGAAAACAAAAAAATAGCTATTGTTATAGTGAAGAAGAAAATTTGCAGGATTTGGAAGTTTGTGCACTAAATCGTGATCATACGATCATGCCTAGCATCGTGATTCAAAATTATCCATCGAAAGAAGTGAAAGAACAGTTAGAACCAGGAAGCATCATTGCTTTTCCAATCAACAATACTGTGATTCAAGAATTATCGACGATCATACGTTATGTGGAATCCAAAGGATATAAAATTGTCAATTTAAAAGAACATCTAACAGAATAGATGTTTTTTCTATTGTAATTCCACCACCTTTTCTATATAATAAACGTGGAAGAAGGGAAAAGTATGAAAAAGCCTGAACTACTTGCTCCGGCAGGGAATATGGAAAGTTTAAAAGCCGCCATCATGGCTGGTTGTGATGCGGTTTATTTGGGGGGACATTTATTTGGCGCGAGAAGTTTTGCCGGCAATTTTTCACGAGACGAATTAAAAGAGGCCGTTCAATATGCTCATCTATATGGAGTAAAGGTTTATGTTACGACCAATACGTTGGTATATGAAAAAGAAGTGGATCTTTTTTTAGAATATATTGATTTTCTTTATCACATCAATGTTGATGCATTGATTATCCAGGATCTGGGAATGATGGATCTCGTTCGTAAAATATATCCGGATTTGGAACTCCATGCTTCTACACAGATGCATATTCATAATATGGAAGGAGTTATGATGGCAGAACGATTAGGATTAAAAAGAGCCGTCATTGCTAGAGAAACACCACTTTCCATCATTCGTAAAATGAAAAAACATTCGAAGATCGAATTAGAAGTATTTATTCATGGTGCGCTTTGTGTCAGTTATTCCGGACAATGTTTTATGAGTAGTTTTATTGGTGGAAGAAGTGGAAATAGAGGAACTTGTGCACAATGTTGTAGACAAAAATATCGTTTGGTAAAAGAAGAAAATCATCATAAGATACCGATCAAAGAAGGTTATCTTTTGAGTATGAAAGATTTAAATACTTTGGAGTACATTGGTGAATTAATCGAAAGTGGCGTCGATAGTCTTAAAATAGAAGGACGGATGAAACGACCTGAATATGTTTATTTTGTCGTATCATTATATCGAAAAGCGATCGATTCTTATCTGGAAAATAAAAAAGTGGAAATCAACGAAAAAGATATGAAATCTTTAAAGAAATTATTTAATCGTATGTTCACGAAGGGGTTTTTATTTGGAGAAGATCCCAAACAAATCGTTAATTCTTATCGACCAAATCATCTAGGAGTCGAAGTTGGAACGGTGACGACTACTACTCATGATCAAGTTGCGATTAAACTATCGGATGATGTTTGCATCAACGATGGAATTCGTATTTTAGGATCAAGAGAAGATTATGGTTGTACCCTTAATGTTTTTTATAAAAATCATAAAGTAGTAAAAGAAGCGCATGCGAATGATGTGATTACCCTTCGTATCAAAGGTGAGGTAGAAAAAGGAAGTAAAGTTGTCAAGACGACTGATATCAAAGAGTTAGAAGAAATTAATAAGTTGATTCAAACAAAACGAAAAGTAAAAATAAATGCTCTTTGCATCATCAAAGCAAATCAACCAATGGAATTACACTTAAAAGAAGATCATTATGAAGTTCATTTATATAGCGATTATCTTCCTCCTGAAGCAAAAACGACACCAACTTCGAAAGAACGAGTGATCGAACAATTAAAGAAATTAGGTGATTCGATTTACGAATATGATTCTCTCGAAGTGGAAATGGATGATCATTTATTTATCTCAATTAAAGAAATTAACGAATTAAGAAGAAAAGCAATTGCTTTATTAGATGAAAAACGATTGATAAGAAAACGTATGGGGAAACAAAATTATTATATTGAATTATCCGATTTTCCTATTTGCCAAGAAAAGTCTTTACTCATTCGAAGTGAAAAAGCATACCAAGAACAAAAGAAGAAAAAGTGGAATATGATCTATATGGAAGAACCACTTTACTCTAAGATTGAAGATGAAAGAAAAGTTTTGAAACTTCCACGTGTGATGAAAGCATATCCTAAAGAAGAACAAATTGTTTTAATTGGAGAATTAGGTGGTTTATTCAATCGGAATATCTTTGATGCTGATTTCTCCTTTCACGTCACCAATTCCTACACATTAGCATTTTTACATAGTATGGGGGCAAGGAAAGTAACACTTTCTTATGAACTTACGAAAGAACAGATCGAAGATTTGATGAAAGGTTATCAAAATCGTTATCACAAACATCCCAATGTGGAACTTATCGTGTATGGTTATCTAGAGGCTATGATTATGAAATATCGTCTGATTGATTCAAACAAAAATCAAGGATCATTCTATTTAGAAGATCGTTATCATAATTTATATCCAATAGAAGAGAAGGAAGATTATACAATTATCTATCACTACAAAAAACGAAATGATTTTGATGAACATGTTTATTATCAAATGGGAATCAATAGTTTACGTTACCAATTTTGACAAATGATGGTCATTCATATCGAAATGGTTCATTCACTTAGTTGAAAATAACATCTACTGTATGTTACAATTCTAATAAGAGGAGTGAGTTGATGAATAAGAAAGTAATGATTGCTGTTGTAGTCGTTGTGGTTCTTATTCTTGCGTCAGCTTTGTTTTTGCCAATTATTTTGGAGGCAATTAGAGGAAATGTCAAGGAAGAACAAAACCAAGAAGAAGTAGAACAAGATCAGGAACAGCCAGGAGAAGATATGAATGGAAGTATTGATGATTCCGTGAAGGATGCCATTGATGAGGCATGGCAGATTGCAACGATCGATGCTAGTTATGCTTATATTAGCGCTATCGAGAAT
>CALVRE010000012.1 GCA_944358455.1 uncultured Bacilli bacterium
CCTACTGATTACAAGTCAGTTGCTCTACCAATTGAGCTATTTCGGCATGGTGGGCGATATAGGACTCGAACCTATGACCCCCTGCTTGTAAGGCAGGTGCTCTAACCAACTGAGCTAATCGCCCAAACCTTGGACGTAATTAACTATAACATTTATCTTTTTCTTTGTCAATACAAATTTCCATTAATTTCTTGCTTTTTTTAAATTTTCCTCAATCCAAATTGGTAATTGATGCGCTAAGGTTTTGAAGCCAGAACTTGTTTCTTGAATTTTTCTTCTAGGTTTATGTTTCCCATTTTTGTATGGAATATCCTTAATACTTAGCTTTAAATGATTGGATTCCTCATCTACATCGAGAATTTTAACATAGATAATGTCTCCTACATTTACAAAATCAGTAATATTTTTTACAAATCCATGTGATATTTCTGAAATATGTATTAATCCACTATAATATTCATCGAATGATAGAAATACTCCATAAGATTCAATTCCAGTAACGGTTCCCTTAACGATTTTGCCTTTTACATATTTCGTCATGGTAACACCTCTATTAGTCATTATAACATAATCTTAAGAAAAGAAAAAGTGTTTACGCCAAGATAAAAGTGTTGTATAATATGAACCAGGTGAGGAAAAATGAAAGAAAATGAAATGAAAATTATTGAAATTATCGATAAGTTAAGACCATTTTTAATGAATGATGGTGGTAATATCGAGTTTGTAAAATATGAAGATAATGTTGTATATATTAAAATGATGGGCGCATGTGCGAATTGTCATATGTTAGATTTGACCTTAAAAGAAGGTATTGAAATGGCAATTCAAGAAGAGGTACCAGAAGTAAAAGAGGTTATTAATTTAGATTCTATTTAGATGTTCATGGGAACATCTTTTTTTTATGTTTATATAGTTTCTTTGATTGGTGTTTTTAAGATCCATTCGATCTCTGGCATTTTTATTTTTGCACCCAAATAGATATGAAGATCTCTGAGTAATGCTTGATAGTCATTAATTTGTGTAATAATTTTTAACAGTACTTTTTCGTCCTTGTGATCGATGATAATATCTTCATATAAGTCAAAATAGAAAGTGGGAAATAACATTCTAGCAAAAAAAAGAGTACATTCTTGATTCGATAGTTGGTTATTTTCAATATATAATTTAATATCTTCTAAGACATAAGGATTTTCAAAAAACTTTTGTTTAAAATATTCGCTGGCATCCCGTATCCTAGTATCGATGACAAAATTAAGTGGGTTATAGAGATCAAACATAGTATCTGTTGATTTCGTTCTTCTATGTGCGACGACTAGATAGGGATGTTTATCATTAGGAAGTTGATTTAAAAAGGTGATGGCAGTTTCAGCTAAACCAACAAAATAGCTGAAACTTTCACGAATGAGAGGAAACTTTTTCCCAAATTGGGTAATTTGATATTCAAAGTAGTCGATTTTGTCTGTCCACATTTGGTACCAGTTATTTCTATTTAATTGTTCTGGGGTCTTTAAATAAAGAGTACGATTGGAAAAAGTAGTAATGTCTGAGATTGTCACTAATTTTTTGTCATTATAGTAAATTCGAAATAAAACATAGGGAATTTGATTGATATAAGTGATGAGTCCTCCATCCTTATTTAAAATAAATTGATGACAATATAGATTTATGCGGTATAATTGAAGTGTAAGTTCATATATATAATTGATGTCACTTACAGGTATTTCGCATGGCATTAGTAGATATTCGTCGGTTCCGACATAGAATCGATATTGTTTGTCGGTTTGGTGAACATGATTGGTAAAGAGCTGATAATAATAGAGAATGGCATTTTTCATCATTTCACCTCAACTAATTTTATGTGAATATTAGAAAAATATGATAGGAGGACCTAATATGGAAAATTTACAAGCAGTAGCAATTAAAAAGTTGGAGGAGCGTGGTGTTACCATTCATGATATGGCATTATTGGTGTATGATTTGCAAAAGAAATATGCTCCTGACTTAACGATAGAGGATTGTGAAAATATGGTGGAGCACGTACTAGGAAAAAGAGAGGTTATTCATACTGTACTAACTGGTATTGCTTTAGATGTTGCTACAGAACACGATCTTTTGGATCCGGAAATTAATCAAATTATAAAAAGCGATGAGCCACTATATGGGATTGATGAAATACTGGCACTTAGTATTGCCAATGTATCGGGATCGATTGCTCTTACTAATTTCGGTTATGTTGATAAAACAAAGCCAGGAATTATTGGTGTTTTAGATAAGCTAGGAAAGGATCAAAAACAATGTCATACCTTTCTAGATGATATTGTGGGAGCGATCGTATCTGCTTCTGTTAGTAGAATTGCGCATAAATAATGATTTTGATCATTTTTAAAATTGAGATAAGATCGAGTAATATGGATTAAGTCGTATTGGAATTTCTACATACAATATGGTGGTGATCCATATTCGCAGGAAATTGGAAAGACTGATAAGTCTTTACAAATGTGAGATATTGATTGGTATTGTTCTCATTTTGATTTTCTGTATATTGGGTGGGTATATAGTAGTAGAATGGTTCAAAATCATTATAAGTCTCTTAAAATAGATACTGATCAAGTATCTATTTTTTTTCTAAAAAAAGATTTTTTACTTTTCTATTTTATTATTTTTGTATATACTGGAAGTGTAGAGGTGTAGTTATGGAGAAGAGAAAGTGGTATTTTGAAAAAATATGGATATTACTCTTTATTAGTTTTCTTTGGATTGAATTAACGTTTCATGTCATAACGTTTCATACATTATGGGAACTATCGGTTATTCGTATTATTTTGTTTTCGTTAGTGGGAAGTTTATTTTTGAGTTTTCTTTTTTCTTTATTTCCCTTTCCATATAGTCGTATTGGAATTTTAGTGATGGTTTTATTTGTTTCTATCTATACGATTGCTCAATTAGGGTTCGATAATTTTATGGGGAATTATATGTCTTTAAATGCAGCTACGGATGGAGCTGGCAGAGTAGGAGATTATGTGATCGAATTTATTCGTTATATTAAACCTACTTATTATTTATGTTTATTACCATTTGTCATATTGATAATATTATTATTTTGGAAAAAAGAATGGTTTTCATATGAGAGATGGAATTGGAAGCATTTTGGAGTAATTGCAACGATTTTTATCTTACTTCATGTTGTTTCGCTTGGAACTTTGCACTTAGAATGGTTCCAGAATAAAAATCAAATTAAAAGTAATAAAGAACTTTATCAAGAACCGACCTTAATCGAATTATCATTAAGACAATTTGGTACGATCCGTTTCCTGTGGAGAGATATTGTTTATATGATCATGCCTGGTGGTGCGGAAGAAATTCCTATTGTCGATGTTCCCGAAGAAGAAATTCCAGAACCAGTAGAGCCTGATTATAATCGTGTGATTGACGATACGGAATGGATCAAAAAAATGGAGGCAGAAACAGATCCTGTCATGAAAAATTTAGATGAATATTTTTTGAGTCAACCAATTACACCAAAAAATGAAATGACAGGAATGTTTAAGGGTAAAAATTTAATTTTGATTATGGTAGAAGCGTTTGATATGAGTGCGATTCACGAAGAGGTAACTCCTACTTTATATCGTTTAAGTCAAGAGGGATGGTATTTTGATCATTATTATACGCCAAAATATAGTTGTACAACTGGGGAAAGCGAATTTATAGGTCTTACATCTATTATTCCATTATCGACTGTTTGTACACCGAATACGTATCGTAATAATCTCTATACAGAAGCTATTTTTTCTTTGTTTAATCAATCGAATTATTATAGTTCTTCTTATCATAATTGGACAGATGAATTCTATGAACGAAAGACCATTCATCGTAATATGGGATCTAGTTTTTTCTATAATCATGCGGATTTAAATATCGAACGAGTGAATGGTTGGCCTAGTGATCTTGACATGATGGAGAAAGCCATTCCGCATTTTATTGATAATACGCCATTTTTCAGTTTTATGATTACTTCTAGTACTCATTTTCCATATGATATTGATAGTACGGTCGTAAATAAGAATTGGGATAAAGTAAAGAATTTACCTTATTCGATGAAGATGAAACGTTATCTAGCGAAAGCTTCCGAATTAGATCAAGGAATCGAGTATTTGCTTAATAGTTTAGAAGAAAAGGGCATTTTAGATGATACTGTTATCGTGATTTTTGGGGATCATCATCCTTTAAAAATGGAACTTAGTTATTTAAATGAAGCTAGCAGTATTGATCGTTATGAAGATTTCAATGAAGATCGTCTACCTTTTATTATTTATAATCACGGCATGGAAGCGAAAACGATTTCCAAAACTAGTAGTACATTTGATATTGTACCAACTTTGGCGAATCTATTTGATTTAGAATACGATCCACGTAAGTATATTGGAAAAGATATTTTTTCAGATGAAGAAACGACCGTTATTTTTACCAATGGTAGTTGGATTACCGATAAAGCTATGTATTTTTCTAGTTCGGGGAAATATAAAGCATTAGTAGATGATTTGGAAGAAGATTATATTACTCAGACGAATCAAAAAGTGAAAAATTGGTTTACAGTATCCGAACAGGTATTGAAGAAAGATTATTTTCGATATCGCTAAGTAGAAGGGAAAACGCATTGTTTTCCTTTTTTATGTCATGTTTCTTATGTGGAAAACTGTATAAAGATCATTTTTTGTAATAAACTTTATTAGGTGATGCTTATGTTGGGAAGAGTATTTGCTTTTTTAATTGGCTTTGGATTAACGGTAATTGGTTTTGTCTATATGATTAGTTATTTAAATTTAATGACGATCGGGTATAATTTTTGGGAATATGTGAACTTTATTAGTAGAAGAGTAGAATGTTTATATGCTGTTTTAGGTATTGTCATCATCTTCTTAACAATATTTATACCGGGAGGCGGAAAAAAGAATGAATTACATTTACGATATTTTGATTAATTGGAATAAGGAATTGTTTGATTTTTACGAATGGAACTTAAATGATGACATTTCTCATATTCGTAAAATTCCTATTTTTAAAGTATCTAGTGATGTTCTATTGGAAATGGTAACTTGTGATTTTTGCGCAAGTAGTGAATTTTTAAGTAAAATTTATAATAAAACAGAAATGTTTACCAATAAAAATATGAGACAGATCGAGTATGCATCTTTGTTTAGTGATGGAGAAGAAGTGATTGCCATCCATTTTAGTTCGACTGGGGCAAGTACTTATAAAAGCAAGCTATTGATTGATGAAGCGAATGAAGTGACAGAAGTAGTCATTCGCATGCCTGAAGTTAAAATTGATTATAATATTATCAAAGAAAATCCGCATGTTTTAAAAACACGAAAAGAGTTGAGAATCGAGAAATATTTAAAGAAAGAGTTAGAAAATTTGAAGAAAGATTATGCTTTTGATAAACTGAAATATCTTTACTATGAATGTTTTGGTGAGAAGGAAGCAAATAAAGAACAGATGATTGGACGACTAAAAAAAAGCTTGAAAGAAGATTGGCATCATATGTATGTAAAGATGTATGATTTTTTTAAACTTGCTTCTTCTCATCGATAATTGGGTGGGATGCGTTACGATTTTTTGAAAATTATGATATACTAATAATAGGTGGTAGTATGTTGTATATTGGTACTTCTAAGTATGGGGATTCCCTTTTACGTAGTACAGTGACAAGAGGATCTACTACATATATTTTAGAAGCTACTTTTGGTAGGAAAGGTAATCTTGTGAACTGTCTATTGGGAATAAATCAAGAACGATGGTTAATTGATCGTATGGTTGTTTTTGTTTTGGATGATGAAAAATTAGAGAGACGCTTTTATATCGAGTGTGAATATCAACCAAATGTGGAGAAGGAAGATCACTTTTTGTTAGAAACAATTCGAATATTGCCTACTTATTATGAAGATGGAACGATCGTATTAGAATATTTTCGACCTCGTCTTTATCCTGATGGTTTTCATAAAGATGATTTGGAATATCAAAAAAGAGGTCATTTGAAAAATCGTTTTTTACATTTTTTAAGACCTGGCGGTTATTATCGTTATGATTATTCAGAGATGGACAACCAATATAAAGATTGTTATCAAATTGTTTGTCCAAGAACATTACCTGATGAAAAGGAGTTAACATTTTTAATTGATCAGATAAAAGAGTGGAATGAACGTTATCCTAGAGATTTAAAGAGTTTGGAGTTAGAACACATGAAAGAAGTGTTGCAACGAATATCACAATGTCGTAATGAGGAAGAACCAGAACGGATATCGTTTGGAAAGCAATTACAATTAATTTATAGAGATAGACTTGCATATTATCCAAAAATTGGTTATAATGGAACCAATCAAACAACAAAGAAGCAGAAAAGTATATCAAGTACTGACTAAAAGCGAGTTAGGATGGTGAAAGCTAACAGTTAAGGCTTGGTAGAAGAACACTGTGGAGTTGCTTATTTGAAATAGTAGTAAAATAAGCCGGTTTTGACCGTTATCAAATGAGATCATAGTTATGATGAACTAAGGTGGTACCGCGAAAGTTCGCCCTTAGATTATCATAACTTTTTTTATTTTAAGGAGGAATGGATATGAAAACATTAGATGTTAAAGAATTGTATGAACAATTAGATCGTTATATGGGGGATCTGGTATGTTTACAAGGGTGGATTCGTAATCATCGCAAGCAAAAAGAATTTGGCTTTATCGATTTTAATGATGGTACTTATTTCAAAAGTATTCAAATTGTCTATGATGATAAGTTGAGTGATTTTGATGATATTCAAAAATTGCGTGTTGGTTCAGCTATTGAAGTAGAAGGGATCATTATAGAGTCTCCTGCTAAGGGACAATCATTTGAAGTACAACTAAAAAAATTAGTTTTATTAGGAGATAGTCCAGAAGATTATCCTATTCAACCAAAACGTCATACTCGTGAATTTTTACGTGAACAAGCTTATTTAAGACCGCGTACGAATTTATTTGGCGCAATATTTCGCGTACGTAGTGTAGCAGCAATGGCGATTCATGAATATTTTCAAAGTCATAATTATGTTTATGTGCATACCCCATTAATTACGACTGCGGATTGTGAAGGATCGGATCAAATGTTCAAAATTACAACATTAGATTTTAATCATTTGCCAAAAAAAGCAGATGGAACGGTCGATATGAGTAAAGATTTATTTGGGAAACAAGCTTATGTAACGGGAACAGGACAGTTACATGGAGAAGCTTTTGCGATGGCATATAAGAAGATTTATACGTTTGGTCCTACATTCCGTACGGAGAATTCCAATACGAAAACACATGCGAATGAATTTTGGATGATTGAACCAGAGATTGCCTTTTGTGATTTAAATGGGCTTATGGATATTGAAGAAGAGATGTTGAAATTTATTGTTCATTATGTCTTAGAAAAATGTCCAGAAGAAATTGCCTTTTTTGATCAGTTTGTGGAAAAGGGATTAAAGGAGAAACTTTTAAAATTGGTTCATTCTAAGTTTGTTCGCATCGATCATCATGATGTGATCGATATTCTAAAAGCATCAGATCGAAAATGGGAATTTACTCCTGATTATGATGATGATATCGCTAAAGAACATGAACGATATATTACCGAATATTTTGATGGTCCCGTCTTTATTACAAACTGGCCAAAAGATATTAAAGCGTGGTATATGAAGGTAAACGAAGATGGAAAAACGGTTGCGGCTGTTGATTTGGAAGTTCCTGGAGCCGGAGAATTAATGGGTGGATCGCAACGTGAAGAAGATTATGATAAGTTATTGAAACGTATAGAGGAAATGGGAGTTGATCAAAGTACGGTTGATTGGTTCTGTAACTTGCGTCGTTTTGGTGGATGTTATCATTCTGGCTTTGGAATGGGCTTTGAACGTTTGCTTATTTATTTAACAGGAGTTGATAATATTCGTGATGTTATTCCTTTCCCACGTACACCTGGAAATTGTGAGTATTAAAAAATAAAATCAGTAGATCGATTAATAGAATCGGTCTATTTTTTTGTATATTTTTCCATTTTTTTCTCACAATAATAACAGGAGGAATGGATATGAAAAAAATATTCGTATTATGTAGTCTATTATTGGTATTGACGGGATGTGATTTAGGAACAGGTATGTTAAATACTCCACAAAAACAAGTAGAGAGTTTCTTTTCTAAATATCAAACATTGGATCAAGATGTATTAAATGATTTAGATAAAGTAGTGGCCGAAGAAGAATTATTTAATTCCGAACAAAGAGAGGCTTATCGAACGTTGATGAAAAAACATTATCAAGATTTGACTTACGATATTAAAGATGAGAGAATCGATGGAGATAAGGCAACTGTTACGGTAGAAATTGAAGTGACCGATTATTCGAAGGCAATTGCGGCAGCGGATCTTTATAAAGAACAAAATAAAGCGGAATTTCAAGATGAAAATGGAGATTATGATGCTAGTAAATTTATGGATTATCGCTTAGAGAAACTGAAAGAGGTAAAAGATCATATCACATATACATTAGACCTTACTCTTACAAAAGATGGAAAAGAATGGAAACTAGATCCTATTAGTACGGTAGATGAACAAAAAATACATGGAACTTACTTATATTAGTAAGTTCTTTTTATTCGTAAAATTTATTGATTTAATAATTTTTCGATGTTTTGTAAGGTGATGGTATCGATAAAGTGTTCAATTTTTTCCACTTGCTCTAAAGAAAAAAGATCTCCATTTAGTTTTTGGAAAAATTTCGTTAGAATATTATGTCTCCAAAGAAGATAGGAACCAATTTCTTTCCCTTTTTCTGTTAAATGGATGACCCCATATTTTTGGAAGTCAACTAGTTGTTGTTCTTTTAAGCGTGTAATCATTTTAGAAGCAGAGGATGGTTTTACATTTAAATAGGTAGATAGCACTTTTATTGTGATTGGTGTTTTTCCATTCGTATGGCGATAGATCATTTCTAGATAATCTTCCATAGCTTCTGTGATTGGAACGTTATTTCTAAGTTGATATCCTTTTAATGTATAAAATTCATTTTCTTTCATTTTGAGAGTTCCCCCTTTATGACCTCTTTCATATAGTATAGAGAAAGTTAGAGATAGGAAACTTTGAGAAAGAGGTGTGTATGAGTTCGTTAGATCAGATGAAGGTTGGCGAAATTGCCACCATAAAAAAATTAAATATAGAAGGTAGTATGCGTCGACGTTTGTTAGATATTGGAGCAACTACTGGGACGCAAGTGGAGTGTGTCATGAAAAGTCCAGCGGGGGATCCCGTTGCTTATTTTATTCGAGGAGCACTGATTGCGATTCGCAAAGATGACGCAAAAAAAATTGAAATTAGTAATTAGGTGATGTTATGAGGGGGACATGGAAAAGTAAAAAGCATCAAGCAAAGACGAACGAGCATGATTTGGTAATTGCTTTAGCAGGGAATCCGAATGTGGGAAAGAGTACGGTTTTTAATGCATTAACGGGATTAAGGCAACATACTGGTAATTGGCCTGGAAAGACTGTTTGTAATGCGACTGGTAATTTTGAATATAAGGGGGAATCTTATCTCGTTTATGATTTGCCTGGAACGTATTCTTTACTGGCTCATTCGGAAGAGGAAGAAGTGGCTCGTGATTTTATTTGTTTTGGTGATTACGATGCGGTAGTAGTGGTTTGTGATGCGGTTAGTTTAGAGCGGAATTTGAATTTGGTCCTACAAACGATCGAAATTACACCACATGTTATCGTATGTGTGAATTTGTTAGATGAGGCGAAGAAGAAAAAAATTCATATTGATTTAGAGCGATTATCTGAAATATTGGGAGTGCCAGTTGTTGGTACGAGTGCTCGTAGTGGTAAGGGATTAGAAGAATTGGTACACGAAATGAGTAAGATGAAAGAAAGCAAAGGAACATCTTACAAAATCGTTTATCCGGAAGTATTGGAACGAGCGATCGAAATTGTGGAAAAACGTTTACAAGAATTAAATTTAGAATTTGTGAATACTCGCTTTCTGGCATTGCAATTAATCGATGATGATAGCAGTATTCGTGCTTCTATTCAACATATGATGAAAAAGGATCTTTTAGAAGATGAAGAACTTGTGAGAGTAATTCAAAAAGCAAGAGGGTATCTATATGTAAAAGGGATCGACCATTCTAAATTGAAGGATGAAATGGTTGGTACCTATGTCAGCCTGGCCGAAGAAATTGCGGGAGAAGTTGTGACCTTTTACCATCGTGATTATTCTCATCGTGATCGTAAAATAGATTTTTTTCTTACGAATAAATGGACGGGAATTCCCATTATGATTTTATTATTAATGGTGATTTTTTGGCTTACGATGAATGGTGCAAATTATCCATCCGACCTATTATTTCGTGGTTTTGCTTGGTTAGGAGAGCATTTATCCGCTTTTTTGACTTGGATAGGAGTTCCATCATGGTGTGAGAGTATGTTAGTGGATGGAGTTTATCGAACGCTGACATGGGTAGTATCGGTTATGTTGCCGCCGATGGCCATTTTTTTTCCTTTGTTTACATTGTTAGAGGATTTGGGATATTTGCCACGTGTCGCGTTTAATTTAGATAAATATTTTAAGAAGTGTAGTGCATGTGGAAAGCAAGCACTTACGATGTGTATGGGATTTGGTTGTAATGCTGCTGGAGTTGTAGGAACACGTATTATCGATTCACCAAGAGAACGTTTCATTGCGATTCTTACCAACAATTTTGTACCATGTAATGGCAGGTTTCCTACTATTATTGCGATTATTACGATGTTTTTTGTAGGATTCGGAAGTAGTATTTTCGATAATGTTATCCATGTTTTCTTACTTACAGGTGTGATTTTGCTTGGTATTTTTATGACGTTTTTTATTTCCTGGCTGTTATCGAAAACGTTATTAAAAGGAGTCCCGTCTTCTTTTACGTTGGAACTTCCTCCTTATCGTAGACCGCAATTTGGTAAAATCATAATTCGTTCTCTCATGGATCGTACTTTATTTGTGCTAGGAAGAGCGATCGCGATTGCAGCACCAGCTGGTTTATTAATTTGGATTTTTGCGAATATTCATGTTGGTGGTAGTAGTTTACTTCTCCATTGTTCTAATTTTTTAGATCCTTTGGGAAGATTAATTGGTTTAGATGGAGTTATTTTAATGGCATTTTTACTTGGTTTTCCTGCAAACGAAATCGTTATTCCTATCATGCTTATGACCTATATGGCAACTGGTAGTATGGTAGAGTTGCAAGATTTAGAAGCGATGCGTCTTCTTTTAGTAGAACATGGTTGGACATTTATTACTGCTATTTGTATGATTTTATTTAGTTTGATGCATTTTCCTTGTTCTACTACTTGTCTTACCATCAAAAAAGAGACTGGAAGTTGGAAATGGACAATTTTATCATTTTTCATTCCAACTATTTGTGGTATGATTATTTGTTTCTTTGTCGCCAATGGAATTCGCCTTATTCAGCTTTTTATTTAAAGTCTATTATTAGACTTTTTTTCATGAAAAAGGAACATGCTTTCTTTTTTTGGATAGTTCTATACTAGTCCCTTTTTTCATATCTTAATGTAGGTGAGAGTATGAAAAAATTATGGACATTATTATTGGTTGGTATTTTACTTTGCCCGTATTCCACAAAAGCATTTGAATCAAGTGGGCAGTGTACAATTCTAATGGATATGGATAGTCACCGTATTTTGTACGGTAATAATATTCATACCGTGCGTAGTGTAGCTTCGATTTCAAAAATTATGACAGCAATATTAGCTGTTGAAAGTGGGAAATTAAATGATGAAGTAGAAATCAACGATGTCGTATTGGATGCATATGGCTCTGGCATTTATATTCAAGTTGGAGAACATATGAGATTAGAAGATTTAGTTTACGGATTAATGCTTCGAAGTGGGAATGATGCGGCTCTAGCGATTGCGGATTATGTTGGAGGCAGTGTGGAAGAGTTTGTGGGAATGATGAATAAAAAGGCGAAAGAGATTGGTATGATTAATACGACGTTTCATAATCCAAGTGGTTTGGATGAAGAAGATGAAGGAAATTTGTCGACTGCTTATGATATGGCCATTTTAACCATTTATGCGATGAAAAATAAAACGTATCAGAAAATTGTCAAAACCAAAAAGTACGCGGTTAGTACGGATAAGAATAACTATGTATGGCCAAATAAAAATAAAATGCTTAGTATTTATCCATATTGTACTGGTGGGAAAACTGGGTTTACGGAAATTGCAAACCGTACATTAGTTAGTACGGCAAGTAAAGACGGATTAAACCTTGTCGTCGTTACTTTGAACGATGGCAATGATTGGGATGATCATAAAAATTTATATGTAGAGGCTTATGAAGAATATGCGAATTATCAAATACTCAAAAAGGGAGAGGTCGAAGTAGACAATGAGACGTATTATTTGAATTATCAATTATATTTAAAAAATGATTTTTCTTATCCACTTAGTGAAGCAGAGAAAAATACGATTCGTTTAAAGTTCGAACTAGAAAAAAAGAAAGAGTATGAAGAAGATGATGTCGTTGGGAAAGTGAAGGTAATCGTCGGGGATGAAGAGGTGCATCAAGATGATGTTTATATTAAAAAAATAGAGAAAGAAAAAGAATCTTTCTTTGAAAAGATTCGTCGTTGGTTTAAAAATTTATGGTGAATTTAATATGGGCCTTCTTTATCATCATCAGTATTATTTACTCTCTTTGTACAGGGAAATTGGATTCTCTCAATACAGAAATTTTAAATAGTACCAAAGATGCTTTAGATATGGTTATGAAAATTTTCCCGGTGATGGCTCTGTGGCTTGGAATTATGAATATTGCTAGTGTATCTGGCTTATTAAAGAAGATGAGTAATGCGGTTGCTCCTTTTTTATCAAAGTTATTTCCAGAGTTACCGAAAGGTCATGAGTCTCTCAGTTTTATCGCTTCTAATATCATCACGAATATGTTTGGCTTAGGAAATGCGGCTACACCATTCGGTTTAAAAGCGATGAAGTCACTACAGACGTTAAATCCTAAGAAGGATACTGCAACAAGAAGTATGATCACATTTTTGGTGATCAATACAAGTGGAGTTACGATCGTACCGACGACGATTATTTCTCTTCGCATGATGCATGGCAGTGCGAATCCTACGGAAGTAGTACTTGCTTGTATTTTGGCTACTTCTCTATCGACAATTGGTGCGGTCTTTGTCGATCGATATTATGCAAGGAGGGATAAAAAACGTGATAGGCGTTCTATCTAATTTAATGATACCGTTACTGGTTTTAGTGGTAATTGGTTATGGCATTAAGAAAAAAGTGGCGGTTTACGATGTTTTTGTCGATGGAGCAAAAGAGAGTTTTGAACTAGCGTTTACTTTGTTTCCTTGTATGCTTGGTATGTTATTAGGCGTTAATTTACTTTTAAAATGTGGCATTTTAGATGTTATTTTTGAATGGACCACCCCTTTTTTTGAATTTCTTCATTTTCCCGTTCAACTATTACCAATGGCTTTTTTAAGAAGTGTATCAGGAAGTACTACTTTAGCGATGATGAATCAATTTTTTGCCGAGTATGGTCCAGACAGTTTCATTGGTCGCTTAGCATCTGTTATTCAAGGTTCTTCTGATACGACGTTATATGTCCTCACTTTGTATTTTGGAAGTATTGGAGTTGTAAAATCAAAGTATGCGTTAAAAGCGGGATTGATTGCTGATTTTATGGGAATTGTAGCTAGTATTATCGTCGTACAGTTGTTTTTTGGCTAACTTTCCTGTATAATGACCCGTAGGTGGTTGAAATGGAAAGACTGCAAAAAGTAATTGCAAATGCAGGATATTGTTCGAGAAGAAAAGCAGAAGAAGAAATTATCAAAGGACATGTCATGGTGAATGGTGAAGTAGTTCGAAAGATGGGTGTTTTGGTATCACCAACGGATGAGATTATCGTTAATGGAACACTCATCAAAAAGGAAGAGAAAGAATATGTTCTTCTGAACAAACCAAGAGGTGTTGTCACGACGACGAGTGATGATAAAAATCGTAAGACGGTACTGGATTTTATCGATACAGATAAACGATTATATCCGGTTGGTAGACTTGATTATGATACGACAGGGGCACTACTACTTACGAACGATGGAGAACTTGCTAATTTACTTATGCATCCAAGAAATCAAATCGATAAAGTTTATATTGCCAAAGTAAAGGGAATCTTAACTGGAGAGGCCATTTATCGACTTAAAAATGGTGTTATGATCGATGGCAAAAAAACGGCGAAAGCAAAAGTGAAACTACGTAGAGTCGATAAAAAAAATCAAACTTCTATGGTGGAATTAGTCATTCATGAAGGTAGAAATCATCAAGTAAAAAGAATGTTTGAAGCGCTTGGTTACGATGTATTAAAATTGAAAAGAGAACGCATTGCTTTTTTAGATGTCGACCATTTAAAATCGGGAGAATATCGCTATTTGAATCCGAAAGAAGTGAAAAAGTTATATTATGAGGTATTAAAGCAAGATTAAGAAACTTGCTTTTTTTGTTTAAAATAATTGTCGAATATGAAAAAAATTGCTATAATAAAATTGTAGAGGAGGAGTATGTTTGAAAAAGAAAATTTTGTCTATATTGGCAGTAGGTTTGACTGGACTTCTATGTTTGACGGGATGTGAAAAAAAAGATCCATATGAAGAAGCAGTGGCAAAAATGCAAGATTTGGATAGTTACCGCTTGACTTATAATATAGTTGCTTCTGTGGAGACAGAGGGCATTACTTTAGATATGCCTATCAAATTGGATATGGCTTTTGATATGAAAAATCATATTTCAAAAGTTGATTCATCGATTACCATGCTTGGCATGACTTTTACTACAGAAGGATATGTGGATAGCAATGATCCTAATCATGTCATTACTTATCAAAAGACGATTGGTGAAGATACATGGACGAAATCAGTATCTGAGGAACCTTCTATGACAGGATCCGATATCTTATCGGATATAGAAAATCCAGAACAAGTGTCATCGGATGATTCTATCTATTTATATCGTGCGAATATATCAAAAGAAGTATTAAGCGAGGTAATCGCAACAGCTAGTACAGATGCGACTGATAGTAGCATGTTTCAAGTAAATGGAGATACTACTATGGATATCGAAGTAGATAAAGAAACGGGATATATTACTAGATTATACATGGATTTAACAGATGCGGTATCGGTATCTTCAGAAGATGTTTCTATGACGAAAATGACATTTGAATTTTTACTTTCCGACTTTAACGAGGTAGGAACCTTAACGATTGATCAGAATATTATTGATAATGCGATGGATCAAGATATGATCGATGCCATGACTTATGCTGATACGTATATTGATGCGATTGAATGGGAAGTACTTTATGATTCTTATGACAGTTATACCAATGTCGATTTAGAATATGATGGACCTAAGCCAGACAAGGTCGATGTTCAAATTGTCGATGGTTATGTAACAGATGGTGTGATCGTTGTGAATGGCTATACCGTACAGATTGTCGATGGTGAAGTTCAAACACCAACCGGTAGCACTGGATTGTTATTTTAACAAAAAAGAGTTTAGATTATCTAAACTCTTTTTAATTTTCATCCGTTAGTTCGATAGCTGAAGTTGGACATCCTTCCAATGCGTCTTGTGCGGCCTCTCTTGTTTCTTCATCCATTTTTTCTACTATGTTTTTTGATTCGATCGCTTGTGCTAATCCTTCATCACTGATTTCAAATACATCAGGAGCGATTGCTGCACATGCTCCACATCCGATACATACATTTTGATTAACAACGTATTTTTCCATAATTATCCTCCTTTTTTCATTATAGTGAAAGTTTTTGGAAAATGCAAGTAAACAGTTTAAAAAAAATTGTAATTATGATATGATTATAATAACGAGGTGACTAGTATGCCAAGTAGAATGGAACGTTATTATCATGCAGATTCCGAAATAAAACAGCGTACACGCCGTAATCAGGAATTATATAAAAAAATATACGAGGGTGGAGAATATACCAATATTGAGGGAATTGCTTCCATTGGAAGTACCAATGAGATCGATATATCCAAGATTAAACAAATGCTCCAAAATCGTGAAGATTATAAACGAGAAAAAAAATATCGCGGTATTATTCCTAAGGAAGAATCAATTGAAATTCCCATTATTGAAGAACCAGATGAAGATCGTAACTATGATATTCGTGATGTCTTAAATAAAGCTAAGGTAGAACGTACTGACTCAGATAATAAACAACGTAGTTTACGAAATACGCAGTATAATATTTTGAAAAGTTTACAAATGGATGAAGATAAGAATTATACGAAATATTCTGATCTTGAAAAAGAGGAAGATGAATTAAAAGAGTTGATTAATACAATTACTAGTACTAGTATGTTAAATAAGATGAATGATCGAGACTTATGTCTTGATTTGTTTCAGGATTTAAAATCTAGTGATAATACGATGGTCGGGACTTCTAGTTCGATTCAGTCTTTGTTAAAGGAAGAAAAAGAGCGTTATAAACAAGAAAAAGAAGAAGATGATGATGAAAAATTAGAGATGGATAAGTCATTTTATACTTCTAGTTTAGGTTTTGGCGAAGATGATTTTGAGGATTTACAAGAGATGAAACACACGATGAAAAAACATAGTTTAATGATGAAGATTGTATTATTTCTATTATTCGTTATCATCATTACTGCTGTTATTTTTGTCGTCATTAACTATGTATTATAAAAATGAGTTTTTGTTTGACTCATTTTTTTCTTTCTTTATTTTTGGTATTTAAATAAGTCGGTCTATAAATGTCGTCTTGTTTCGAAATACGAAATACCATTCGTTTTAAATCTGGAAGGGATAAGGGATAGATCGGACTTAAGTAGGGAATATCGACTGTTTTTAAATGAGCAAGGTGAATGATTAGAATGATAAATACCACTCCAACACCGATTAATCCACCAAAGGCCGCACCAATTAAAAATAGATATCTCCATAGACGTAGGGCGTATACAAAATCGATATCGGTAAATAATAATCCACTAATGGCTGTAATGGCAGTAATAATGACAGCAATCGAAGAAACGAGACCGGCACTTACTGCCGCATCTCCTAATACTAAAGCTCCTACGACACCGATCGAAGTTCCCATTTTATTAGGAATACGAATGTCGCTTTCTCTTAAAATTTCGAAAATGGTTACCAGTAAAAAGATTTCGATGAAAGCGGATACAAATAAATCTTTTCTTTGTAACGTCAGTGCTTCAAAAACAGGGGTGGGAATTAAGTTTTTGTTGAAGGTAATAAGGGATACATAAATAGCAGGAGTGAGTAATGTGACTAGAAAGGATAATACCCGAATGAGTCTTGTAAAGGAACTATTGATGGGATTTAAATAATTATCCTCCGGATTGTGAAAATAGTCGACTAACACACCAGGAATGATAAGTACGATTGGTGTGTTTTCAACAAGAATTACCATTTTTCCCTCTAAAAGTGCCATGGATACAAGATCTGGTCTTTCGGTACTGATTACTTTAGGAAAAGCTGTTTTTTGATTATTTAAAAATTCTTTGATATAACCACTATCCAAAATACCATCAATATCAATTTGATTTAATTTGGTTTCGATCATTTTTACTTTTTCTTCTTTTACAACATCATCTAGATAGGCCAAGGTAACTTTTGTTTTGGTTCTTCTACCAATTTTATGATCAATAAAAAGTAGCTTTGGATCTTTGATACGTTTTCGAATGAGACCAATATTAATCATGTGATTTTCGGTAAAACTATCTTTGGGACCTCGCAGTACCACTTCGTTATTAGAGTCACTCACACCCCGATCGAGTGTAGCTTTGGTTTCGATCGCAATGCAACTACTTTCTCCTTCTACAAATAGAATGGTAAATCCGCTAGGAAGGTAGTAGTAGATATCTTCCCATGTATGAATTTTGGTAATTTTGCTATTGATAATGTTGTTTTCTAAGGTGAGAAACAGTTGATCGATACTGATGGAGTCCAGTTCTTTTAGATCATTGTTGATTCCTTTCATAAAGAAGTTGCTGATTTTATCATCACTACTGACGCTTTCTAAGATGATAAAGGCGATTTTTTTGTTTCCAATCGTAATGGTTCTAGAAAACAGATCGGAACTATTGTGATACTGTTTTTTTATCATTTGAATATTTTTTTCTATTTCTTTGTAAATTGTTTTCATAAGATCCTCCTTACGCTAATAATAGTATGGATGAAAAGTAAAAAAATATGAAAAAGATATCTTCCTATGGTATACTAAAGTTGTTGGTGATAGTATGAAGATAAATGATGAATTCGTTGTCGAAATAGAAAAATTGGATCATCAGGGAAGAGGAATTGCCAGGGCGTTTGAAAAGACGATTTTTGTAGAAGGTGCTTTACCCGATGAAGTTGTGAAAATTAAAGTAGTAAAAATAAAGAAGAAAATTGTAGAAGCAAAGATGTTAGAGATGATCAAAGGCAGTTCGAAACGTGTGGTTGCTCCATGTCCTTATTATGACCGATGTGGTGGATGTGATCTGATGCACCTCTCTTACGAAGAACAACTACAATTTAAAGCGAACAAAGTAAAAGAGATTATGAGACGTTATGCGGGAATAGAAGAGGACAAGATCAAGACCATCGTAGGAAGTGATGTGCCCTTTTATTATCGAAATAAAATTACGTTGCAGGTACAGAAACAAATTGGTCTTTATCAAAAGAAAAGTTATCAAATTGTTCCAATTGATGCTTGTATGATTTGTGATGCTATGATGAATGAAATTATGCAATCTTTAAAGAAGATGACATTGATAGGGAATGGTCAAATCATTATACGAAACAGTCGTCATTTTCCAGATACGATGGTGGTATTTGTCGATTTAGAAGTAGATGGTTGGGAAATGTTAAAAACACAGGTTACTTCCATTGTTAAAAGACAAGGAAAACAAAATCACATTTTATATGGAAATGATGTGATATATGAACGTTTGAAAGATTATATTTATGTGATTTCTCCTGATTCTTTCTTTCAAGTCAATACTGCTCAAACGATAAAATTATATGACAAAGTAGAAGAATATGCTGCTTTAACGGGAGATGAAAAGGTTTTGGATCTTTATTGTGGTACAGGAACGATTGGCATTTATCTTAGTCAAAGAGCAAAAGAAGTATTAGGAATGGAAATGAATGAGCATGCCATTTTGAATGCGAATAGAAACAAAGAATTGAATCATCTTGATCATATTACGTTTCAATGTGGTGACGTTTCCAAGTTAATCGATCAGATTCCATGGAAACCAGATGTCGTGATTGTCGACCCCCCTCGTGCTGGACTGGATGCCCATACACTTCAAATGTTAAAACATATAAATCCAAAGAGAATTGTTTATGTATCTTGTGATCCTATGACACTTGCTCGTGATTTAAAAGAGCTAAGTAGCGATTATGAAGTAATGGAAATAACTCCAGTTGATATGTTCTGTGAAACTTATCATGTAGAGTGTGTAACATTGTTGGTTCAAAAATAATAGAAGGGGATAGATCATATGAAATTAGTATCGATACCACATGATCAATTTGCTCGTTATAGAGTAGATGCGATTTTTGATTGTTATAAATGGGATCCTCAATTTTTGGACGATGGAACGCTTGCTCAACATGTATTAGTAATTACAGAAGAAGAATATGAAGAGCTGGTAAGATTGACAGAAGCCTTAGATTTCGAAACAAGAGAAGCGGAAATGTTTTTAAATCATCATCTTGATCTTGCTAAAGTCCTTGCTCTTCCCAAAAAAATATCTCATGAATTAAAAAAGATGTCGAATTATGATCCCAATCGTCATGTTCGTTTGATGCGTTATGATTTTCATCCAACGATAGAAGGAAAATGGGCGGTAAGTGAAGTGAATAGTGATGTTCCAGGTGGTTTCGCCGAAGCTTCTCTACTACCAAAACTCGCGATTCAGTATTTAGCACCTAATCAATATGTTAGTATTGATTTTGGGGAACGATTATCTGGCGCGATCGCAAAGAAAATAAAACCACATGGTACGATTATGTTTGTTCATTGTACTTCTTATAGTGATGATCGACAAGTGATGCAATATATTGGAGATAAGATGGAATCTTTAGGATTTAAATCACTTTATGGAGCAGTTGATCATTTGAAATTCGAAAATAAGGAGGCAATAAGTGTTTTAGATGGTTATGAAGGTAAGATTGATTGTATATTTAGATTTACTCCTTTAGAATGGTTAAAAGATATCAAACCTAAAACATGGGGTGGATATTTTAATACTATTACACCATCTTGTAATCATCCAATCGCTATATTTGCCCAAACTAAAAGGTTTCCTTTAATTTGGGAGAACTTAGAAAAAAATGGAATTAAGTTAGATGCATGGAAAAGATTATTACCAGATACTATTGAAGTAAAGAAGGCTAAAAATAAAGAAGATTATATTTATAAACCAGCTTGTGGAAGAGTAGGCGAAAAAATAGCAATTAAAGAAGCTTGTTCAAATGATGAATATAAAGAAATATTAAAAGATGTTAAAAAACATCCCAATAATTATTTGGCGCAAAAAAAGTTTATTAGTCGTCCTTTAAAAGGGATTAATAATGAGGAATTTCATGTTTGTTTAGGTTCTTATACCGTTGATGGCAAACATGCTGGGTTTTATGCTAGAATAAGCGAAAAAAATAGAATCGATTCTGATGCTAAAGATATACCAGTAGTAATCGAAAGGAGTAAGAAAAATGACTAATAAAGAAGTATATAAAATATGGGCTCCTAGTGATTGTGATTGGGTAGATTGGGTAAGACCAGTTCCTTTTATTGATATCAATAATCATCTGATTTATCACGAAGCTATCGATTACACAATTCCTAAAATAAATTACATTAAAGAAAAAATGAATGATACAGCACTAATAATTGATATTCAAGGTGTGAATAGTGTCAAAGAAGGAATCGCTTTGGCTAAATTAGGTTACCGTCCAATTCCGATATTCAACGGAACTAATCCTCCAATAAACACAAAAAGTACTACTAATAATTCTATAATTCAACTATTACTTGTTTGGGGGGCTTTGGAATTAAAAAATATTAAAATAGAAAATGATGCATCACCGGTTTTTCTTTTGGATAGTAATCGTTTAAATCGTTATAAATCGAGTAGAGGTATTTTTGATAATAGTTGGGATATATATCCTCAAGATATTCCTTCGAAAGAATACTTAGTAAAAAAAGGAATAAAAAAAATAATTATAAGAGGTGAAAAACTTAATAGTGATTTAAGTAAAGTACTATATAAATATCAAAAGGATATAAAAATATTATTTACCGATGGTTTTGATGATCCAAAAGAAATAAAAATACCTAAATTAAAAGAGACTAATTAAGGAAGTGACTAAAGTGATAAAGTTTTCTGGAAAAATAGTTCAATTTGGTTTTGGAGCAGTTGGAAAAAGTTTTTATGAAAAAGTAAAAAAAGAAATTCAATTTAATGAAAACAGTTATATCGTAATTACTAAAGATAAATTTGAGTTTGAAGCTTATATAAATTTAGGAGGAATATCTACTAATTTTTATATTTATGATGTGAATAAAGATAATTTTCAAGAAATATTTAAACAGTATTTAAATTCAGGAGATTTATTGATCGACTTTGCTGATACGGTGGGAACTAAAGATATTTGTAAGTGGTGTGCGGAAAATAATATTATGTATCTTAATACTGGTGAGGCTGATTGGCCAGAAAATTGGTATAGCATTTTTGAGGAAAATATTTTAAAAAAAGAAATGCAAAAGAAATATCGAAACAATAAA